>DAIDJI010000134.1 GCA_027451455.1 Planctomycetales bacterium
GCTCCAGATCCCCCATCCGGAAACGTTGCTGGTGTTCGTGCAGCCGTTCGGCGGGGGCATGAGAGAGGTCACTTTATACATGGAATAGATGCCGGAGGTCGGCCTTCTGCCTGATCTCGGGCGATCGCCGATCCCTGGTCGTCGCCAGCGGGTTCAAGGTCCTCGAGAATACCCTCGACGTCTTCGAGTCCAGCCTGGAATACTTCGCCGGCACGGACTCAGCGAGGGACCTCGGAACGATCCTGGCCCATTCGAGGGAGCCGGCCGCGGGGGGATCGGGCCCTTCGAACGGGCTTGAAGATGGGACGAAAAGCCATCGCCTGCCCGAGCCGTCCCCATCGGCCTGAGACCGGCCGACCACACCTCAAGGACGACGGAATCTGGCCGATCCATGCCGATCGCTCGTATCGTCCTGATTGACCGGCTGCCAGGAACTAGATTATGATATCTAGGAAACCTCGATTCAGCCTTGAACGGGCCGGTTAGACCGGCCCGAGGATCGGCCGCGGGATGGCGAATGCTCCCGATCCCATTGGCGCGGCCTGTCTCGGCCGGAGATTGTCCTCGCGGAGGTCGAGCGGATCCTGGACCTGAGCCGCCCGGCCTCCCTTGCGGTGTGTCATCCTGTACGAGCGCCTCTGGGATGAGGCTCATCCACGCAGGCGTCCGCCCGACTTACGGAATCGCCGGATGCGGGCGCCCCTGAAGAGGTGGCACCATGGACCGCGCATCCAGTCCGTTTTGGAGGCCCGGGGGCGTCGCGGCCGCGCCTCGCCGTCGGAACCGATCGGCCCCGACCATCGTGGAGTCCGCCTCGCGACTCGAAGAGCGTGCGCTTCTCTCCGTCGCGATAGCCTTCCATCCTCGACCGACTCTGCTCCAGGTGATGGAAGCCCGTGCCGAGTCGCTCCACAACATGCCGACCGTGGCCCCGACCCTCATGATTTCGACGCGATCGGAGATCCCCGGCCGGATCGGCCGCCTCATCGCCCCGCGGATGAGCCTGCTGAACGCCGGCGCGCGGTCCTATCCGATCTTCCTGAATGCCCCGATGCAGAACGTCACGGTCACGATGCCGACATCATCCTCAACCACGACCATGCCCTCGAACGGATTCACCAATCCGGGCACAACGGTGAGTGGGACCACGCCGATCATCGGGATCAACCCGATCTCTCGCGGGATGGGCCTTCAGTCGGGCCTGTTCAACACAGGAATGGCTCTCCCGTCGGGTCTCATCAACTCGGGGATCGCCCTTCGCCCGAATCAGTTCGACATCGGAACCACCCTGCGAACGCGCCTGATGGACATCGGGACCGCCCTGCGGACGCGCCTGATGGACATCGGAATCGCCATCCGAACACACTTCCTCGACATCGGGATCGCCGCTCGCGATCGCCTCTTCGGCTGAGGTCTGAGAGTTTGCGAAGGAAAGGGGTTCGGGTCGGGTGTCTCTCAGATTCCAGATTCCAGAAATCGCCAGGGACGGCGTCGATCGGGAATCTGGAATCTGATATGGCGAAAGCATTCCTTCATAAGATTTGAGGAGGCTGCAAGCCGAACGGGATTCTACTTCGTCTTGACCGGCTTCGCGTCGGGGAAGAGGAGGCGCTGACCCTCGTCTGGTTTCGATGGAGCCTCGGTGTCCGGGCCGAGCCGGGCCTCCAGAGCCGCCAGGCAGAGCGGTTCGAGCATGGTCTTCCACCGGCCGATCCCCGGGTTCTCGGCCTTGACCGCCGCCCGGATCGCGTCGCGCTCCGACTCGGGGAGTTGTTCCCAGGCTGCGCGAAGCCGCTGCTCGCGCGCCTTGTCGCGCTCGGCCTCGTCTCGAGCGCGGGCCTCTTCCTGCTGCGCCCTGGCCTCGGCCGCCGCCTTCGCCTTGCCGGCCGCCTTCGAGGCCTTCTCCTGGGTCCGGAAGTCCTCCGGCGGCTTGTAGTCCGACCGGATCGAGGCGACCAGGTAGCCCGCCGGATTCTTGCCGACCCTTCGGTCCTCGTTCCTCATCAGCCAGTCGAAGACCTCGATCTTGGTCCGGACCCGTGCCGCCGGGTGCGCCTCGACCAGCTCCTGTGCCGTCCTCGCAGTGACGCCCCGCTCCTTCAACGCCCCGATGAGTTCGTCCGGCCCGTGCTCCTCGCGATCCGAGGGGTCCTGCGCCACTGCGGTCGCCCGGCCGCCCCGGATGAAGATGATCCGCCAGCACCCTCGCTTGACGTACGAGTATCGCTCCTCCGGCGCCAGCGGTTCGAGGAAACCCAGTTGCTCCAGTTCCTCAAGTGCCGGCTTCAGCCGACGCTTCAGGTCCGTCGGTGCGTACGACCGGCTCAGCCCAATGTGCTCGCAGGCCAGCGATCGCAGGTCGAAATCCAGCCGAGACCGCCGATAAAACCGTTTGTCCAGGAACCGGTACATTCGCTTGGTCGTCGGCAGCCGGAGCTTCAGGTAAAACTCCAGGTCAAGCTGCTTCAGGTTCCCGCTCTGAAAGCTCTGGAAAATCACCTCGTTCCAGCGGAAGCTCGAGAGGGGCAGGGGAGGCTTGTCCGGCTTCCCGCCCCGATCCCCATTGCCGTTGCGCCGGGAACTCCGCCACCGCTCCCGGTCGTAGAGCGTCACGTTGTCCAGAACGTGAAACTGCTCGTCGACCCAGCTCTTGGCAATGTTGTCCCACCAGGCGTTCTCGTACATCAGCACGACGCCTACCCAGCGGTGCAGGGCTTCCTCGATCCGTCGGTAGCTCTGGCCGCTCTGCGGCCACCCCAGCAGCTCGATCAGCTCGTACCGCGAGAACTGCACCCGGGCATCCGTGAAGTTGCTCCGCCGCTTGGTCAACTGGATCAGGCCAACCAGAACCTCGTCGTCGGTCGCTGTCGGCAGACCGTGCTTGTGCGTCCCCATGATCGTCAGCCGTCGGATGATCGGGGCGCTGTCCCGGCGCTCCATCCGGTCCTCGAAGACCATCGTCGTCTGGCCGTCGGGCACGCGGTCCGTCAGGGCCGCGATCGGGAACTCCGCGAGGTTTAACTCGTCCTTCCATCCCGCGTCGGCCGGTGAGACCCCCTCGACGGCCGGAGCCTCGAACTCTTCGGTCTCCTCCAGCGGCAGCTCCCACTCGTCCATCGCTGAGGCCCCCTCGCAGCTCGCCTGGTTCCCATCACGACGATCGCATGGTCAGCGGCCTCCCATGGCCCCCTGTCTTCCTGGTCCGAAGAAGAGAAAAACAACAACAACACCCCCCCCTCTCGCGCGTGTTGTTGTCTTTTTCTTCTTGTAACAAGAGTCTATAACAAATTCTCGGCGACGCAAGGGCCTGGAAAACAATAACTTACGGACCGTAACTATGTCCCGTTAATCGGTAGTGGTATGCCCGGTTAATCGTGGGTGCAGCCCCGAAGTATGTCCGGTACATCGTGTGAAGTATGCCCGGTTAATCGCGAAATCGCCCTCGTTCCATGCTCGGTCTATCGCTAGAAACATCTGGCCACTATGGGCCGAGAATCGGTACGGTACAGATGTATGGAAACCGGGCGTCCCATGACCATGCTCGGTTAATCGTTAGGGACAAAAAGACACTAGCAAACCATGTCCGGTCTATCGTGGTGGACGTTCGATCATTTTGGCCTCGGTTCTGAGGAAATCGGCGGGGCAAGGGATGAGGGCAGCGGCGAAGCTCGGCGGCGGAAGTATGTCCGGTCCATCGGTAGGGGGGGAGATGGCCGGAGACGTCCAGGTATGCTCGGTTAATCGGTAGGGGAAGACCGAGGAGTCGGGTCGATGGGGGTGAAGTATGTCCGGTGCATCGGTAGTGGTCGGCGCGAGGGGTATGCTCGGAATATCGTTAGTGTGCGGACGGCCACGAAGGAGAAATGATGCCGAAAAGCGACGCGGGCGGGCCGACTGGGTGACGTAATCGGGAAGGAGAGGCGGATCGCGTTGTCGGTGAGGGCGCTGCGCAGTAAGCTGGATAGGTTGATGAGGGGACGGGCCTGACGGGCCCGGCGCGAGGCGAGAGCCACCATGAGAGGCACCGGGAGCATGGGTAACAAGACCGTCAAGCGGCTGGCGATCCTGATCGGCGCAGTCGTGATCGTGGGGGGAGCCGGCTACCTGTTCTGGTCCTTCCAGGTCAGTCGTCTGGCCCGCGGGGTGGTGGCGCAGGCCGACCAGGCTGTCTCCGAGGGAGATTTTGTCCAGGCCGAGCGGCTGTATCGTGAGTACCTGGCCGTCCTGGACGAGCAGGACGAATCCCGGGCCGAGATCCGCCAGAAATACGCCGAGGTCCTGCTGAAGCTGGACTCGACGCAACGGCGGGAGGAGACGCTGGCGATCCTCGACGACATCCTCCGGCAGTATCCGGGGAAGGACGACGTTCGGCGTCGAGCCGCAGAGGTCGCCGTGGAGATTGGCGGCGCCGCTACGGAGAAGGCGCGGGGCTATCTGGCGAGTCTGCTCCGCCGCACCCCGGACGACGGGCACCTCGAGTACCTGATGGGCCGATGTTACGACCAGGATGGCGACGCGACCGCGGCGGAGAAATCCTATGCCTCCGCGATCGACCACAAGGCGCCCGAGCAACTTGAGGCGGCGGGCCGGCGAGCGACCCTCCTTCGCGATAGCCTCGGGCGGAAGGAAGAGGCCGACAAGGCGATCGACGCCATGGTCGCCTCGTCGCCGAAGGATTACCGCGCCTACCTCGGCCGTGGACGGTATCGCGAAGGGGCCGCTACTCGCACCCAGGGCCCGGGCAAGGCCGCGGCCGGTGGCGTCGACGACTTCCGAAAGGCCATCGAGCTGGCGCCCGACCACGCCGAACTTTATCTCGAACTGGCTCGGGCCGTCGAGCGGCAGGCCGGCGGAACGGCCACCGGGCTCGACGCCGCACGGCAGGTCCTCGACCGCGGCCTGGCCGCCACCCCGAAAGCCAGCTCGCTCTACCTCGCCCTGGCCTCCATCGAGCAGCGGTCCGGTCGCTTCGACCGCGCCGCTGAGGCCCTGGAACTCGGCCTGAAGGCCCTCCCCAGCGATCTGAACCTCCGCTGGCAGCTCGCGATGAACCTGGCCAACCGGGGCGAATCGGAGTCCGCCGCTCTGCGGCTTCAGATCGCCGAGCTCGAACGGCTCGACGCTCCCCGGCCGCTGATCCAGTACCTTCAGGCCTTCGACCACTTCAACCACCGCGAGTTCCGAGACGCTCGCCGCATCCTCACCGCGATGCAGCCGACCATCGTCCGGATGGGAAACTTCCGCGGCGTCGTCAATGCCCTGCTGGCCCGCTGCTACGCCGAGACCAACGAGGTCGAGCAGCAGCAGGAGGCCGCCCTCCGCGCCCTGAGCATCAATCCCGGCGACCTGATGGCCCGCCAGAACTACATCCAGGCCCTCATCGCCCGCGGTGAAGTCGACGAGGCGATCCGGCAGTATCGCGAGGTCTACGCTCAGCAACCGTCCGCCGCCCGTATCCCGCTCGCAGCCCTCCTGATGAGCCTGGTCCGCCGCCAGCCCGCCGCCTCCCGCAACTGGACCGAAGTCCAGCGGCTGCTCGACGAGGCCGCCGCCGCAACCCCCGACGCCATTGAAGTCATCCTGCTCCGCGCTCAACTCCTGGCCGAGCAGGGCCAGGAGAGCCGCGCCGATGACCTCCTCGAAACCGCCCGCTCCCGCGCCCCGAGCGATATCCGGCCCTGGATCGCCCTGGTCGAATCCCGCATCCGGCGTCAACGCCTCGACGAGGCCCAGTCGATCCTCGATCGCGCTCGACAGGAGGCCGGCGATCGCTTTGAGTTCCGCCTGACGGGCATTCCCCTGGCCATCGCCAGGGGCGGTGAGGCCGCCCGCACCGCCCTCGAAAAACTTGGTCAGGGGATCGACAATTTCCCCCGCGAGGGCCGCCGACAGATCCTGACCTCGATCGCGACCGAGCTCGACCGGCTCGGCGACCCCGCCGCCGTCGCCGCCTGGGAGCGGCTCCTCCGCGAGGACCCCCAGAACTTGCAGCCGAGGCTCCGCCTCTTCGAGATCGCCATGGCCGCCGGCGACGCCGACCGGGCCACGGCCCGCCTCCAAGACATCGAGTCGATCGACCCCGAATCCGCCGCCTTCGCTCGCTCGCAATTCCTCGCCTGGCGCGCCCGGAACGAAGCCGACCTCGCCGCACGCCGAAAGCTCCGCGATCAGGCCCACGCCCTCCTCGACGAACTCCGCCTCCGACGACCCGACATGGCCCGCGTCCCACTCGCTCTCGCCCGACTCAATGAGGAAGAAGCGGGCGACGCTCCTTCCGAAGACGCCCGCCGCGAGAAGATCGAGGCCGCCCTCGCCGCCTACCGCCTCTCCGTCGATCTCGGCCTGCGCGACCCGATCGCCCTCCGGGGTTATATCCAGCTTCTCTTCCGCTCCGGCCAGGGCGCTGAGGCCCTCCGGTTCTACTCCGAGTTGCCCCAAACCGGCGCCTACACCGGCGACCTCGGCCGCGTCGCCAGCAAGCTCGCCCTGGCCAACCGCGACGTCCAGAAGGCCGAGGAAATCGCCCGGAAGGCCGTCGAAACCGACCCCTCCGACTTCCAGTCCCGTGTCTGGCTCGCCCAGCTTCTCCTCGAACACAACGGCACCGACGAAGCGATCACCGTGCTCCGCCGTGGACTGGCCGACGCTGCCGACGACCCCAATCGACACATCATCCTGGTCCGCTTCCTGATCCTCGCCCGCCGGACCGAGCAGGCCGAGCAGGCGGCCCGCGAGGCCGAGGTCCGACTCGCCGCCAAACCCACGGCCGTCGCTCAGTGCTGTGCGATCGTCGGCAAGGCCTACGAAGTGGTCGACCCCGACCGCTCGCGAACCTGGTATGGCCGGGCCCGCTCCTGGTACGACCGCGCCCAGCGCGAGCTGAAAGACCCCGCCGACCTCTCCGTCAAGCGGCTCCTCGCCCAGTTCCTCGTCGAGACCAACCATCCCGCCGAGGCCGAGCCCGTCCTCAAGGAAATCCTCGACCGATCGGCCTCGAAGTCGCCGAGTACCGCCACATGGGCCCGACGCGCTCTGGCCCAGCTCTACGTCAACGCCAGCCCGCCCCGGATCGCCGACGCCGTCGCCCTCTATCCGTCGGCCACCGGCCCAGGCGCCAACTCCGACGACCTCCGCATCCTCTCCCAGATCCACGAGATCCAGGGAACTCCCGAGTCGCGCAAACAGGCCGCCGCCGAGCTGGAGACCCTCATCGCCCAGGAGGGAGCCGCCACCCTCGACGACCGCCGCCGCTTCGCTCAGCTCCTCGAGGCCAACGGCGATTGGCCCCGCGCCCGCGAGCAGTTCCAGGAGCTTACCCTCCGGGCCGACGCCGCCAGAGATCCCGAGGCCGTCGCCCGACGCCCACTCTATTACACCCTGGCCGTCGAGGCCCTCGTCCGCCACCATCGCCCCGGCGACGACTCCGACCTCGACCAGGCCCGCAAGCTCGTCGAAAAGCTCCGGCCGATCCAGCGAGAACCGCTCGTTCCCCTCCTGCTCGAGGCCGAGATCGACCGGGCCGCCGGCCAGATCGATGCCGCCAGCGAACGCATCCGAAAGTTCGACGCCAGGCCCGACCTCACCCCCAACGGCCGCCTTCGCCTGGCCCTCGAAGCCGAACGACTCGGCCTGTTCGATGCCGCCGAGACCGTCTATCGGCACGTCGCCTCTCTGACCAGCACCGACCCCAAGGCCACCTCGCCCCAGCTCCCGCTCGCCCTCTTCCTCGCCCGCCGCGGCCGGATCATCGACGCCGTCAACCTCTGCGAGGCCCTCCGTTCCGATCCCGCCCAGCGCGAGATCGCCGGCGCGATCGCCGTCCAGGTCGTCTGCGACTCCGCCCACCCTCTTAACCTCGACCAGGTCCGGCGCGTCCTCGCCTGGTATCAGGGAGCCACACCCGGGGGCGAATACCGATCGGTGAACCCTGTCCTCTGCCTCGGCAACCTCTACGAGCGAATGGGCGACTATACCCGCGCCGAGGAAGCCTATCGCCGTGTCGTCCAGAGCAACGACGCCGAAGGCATTGCCTCGAACAACCTCGCCTGGCTCCTCGCCCTTCGCGGCGGCCGTGGGCTCGAAGCCCTCGACCTCGTCAACAAGGCCATCCGCGTCCGGGGAGCCCTCCCCGAGTTCCTCGATACCCGAGGGGTTATCTACCTCAAGATGGGCGAGAAACGACGCGCCCTCTCCGACCTCGAGGCCACCGCCCGCGCCTCGGCCTCCGCCTCCAAGTTCTTCCACCTCGCCGAAGCTTACCTCAGCCTCGACGAGATGGAAAAAGCCCGCAAGGCCCTCGAAGCCGGCAAGAGCCGAGGACTCCCCGCCGGTCTCCACGTCCTCGAACTCGCCGACTATCGCAAAATCGCCGGACAGCTCGGGGCACCCTGATCCTCGGGCCGGCCGATCTGGTCCCGTTCGCTGGGAGGTCGGGCCTCCCGGCGAACCGATTGAACTACGGACTGACGACCACTTCCGTGGCGACCTGCCGAAGATACGCCCCGTAATCATTGGGAATCCGGTCGGCGAGCCGGCGGACCTGGTCCGCGTCGATGAAGCCCATCCGAAAGGCAATTTCCTCGACGCAAGCAATTTTGAGGCCCTGGCGCGACTCGATCGCCTCGACGTAGTTGGCCGCCTGGATCAGCGATTCGGTGGTCCCGGTGTCGAGCCAGGCGAAGCCCCGGCTGAAAATCTCGACCCGGAGCTGGCCGCGGTTGAGATACTCCCGGTTGACGTCGGTGATCTCCAGCTCGCCCCGCGGCGAGGGCTTCAGCGCCCGGGCGATCTCAACAACCTGGTTGTCGTAGAAGTACAGCCCGGTGACGGCGTGGTTCGACTTCGGCCGCGCTGGCTTCTCCTCGATCGAGAGCGCGCGGCCGTCCGGCCCGAACTCAACGACACCGTACCGCTCCGGGTCCTTCACCGGGTAGGCAAAGACCGAGGCCCCCTCGGCCTGCGACCGGGCGCGCTGGAGCATCACCTGGAAGCCCTGGCCGTAAAAGATGTTGTCGCCGAGGATCAGCGCCACGGGATCGGCTCCGACGAACTCAGCGCCGATGAGAAACGCCTGTGCCAGCCCGCCGGGGTGGGGCTGGACGGCGTAGCGGATCTCCAGGCCGAGGTGGCTCCCGTCGCCGAGCAGACGCTCGAACCCGCCGATGTCGTCGGGGGTGGAGATCAGCAGGACCTCTCGGATGCCGGCCAGCATCAGGGTCGACAGCGGATAATAGATCATCGGCTTGTCGTAGACCGGCAGGAGCTGCTTGCTGACGGCCCGGGTGATCGGATAGAGCCGCGTGCCGGAGCCTCCGGCCAGGATGATTCCCTTGCGAAACATCGGGGGGCGTTGCCTCCGGTTTGGGAAGGGCCCGCCGATCGGGCCGGGCGCGCAGGCCGAACATTCGGCCCGGGGCTGGCCGAATTGTAACCCCGCCTGGCGCCTGGCCACAATCACAATGGCCTTGGCCCAGCCGCCCGGGAAATGTCGCATCAAAGCAACACGGCGGCGACGAGGGTGGGAATCCGTGACGGTCCCGGTGGACGGTCCGGCGATCGCCTAGGATAATGGAAGATCCCAGTACCGTCCCGTAGCCAAGGGGACATCCGGCCGCGACCTCTGCCCGCTGCCGGCCACCCGACCACGGCCGGTCGGCTCCTTGATCATCTCCCTGATGCGCTTATGAGATCTTTCCTCAACGCCTGTGGGTTGACCGAGCCGATCCGGCTGACCGTCGAGGGCCCCCGGCACGGCGAGGCCCGGCCCTGGCCGCTCCCCCAGCCGTTCGCCATCCTCGGTCGCGACCCCCGCGCTGACCTCATCCTCGACGACCTGAAGGTCAGCCGGCGGCACCTCTACTTGCAGGCGATCGCCGGCGGCGTCTTCTGGCTCGATCTCGAGAGCCGGACCGGCACCTGCGACGCGACCGGTTCGCGCAAGTGGGGATGGCTCAACGGCGGCGAGCTGGTCCAGGTCGGCCCGTTCGTGATCCGACGTGAAGGCGGCGATCCGGCTCCCCCGTGCCGCGAATCCCCGCTGATCGTCCGGTCGATCGCACACGAAACCTTGCCCGGCGTCTCCCTGGAATTCCTCAACGGGCCCTCCGAGCGCACGGTCTGGCCGATGAATCGGGTGATCTCGCTGATCGGCTCGGCCCGAGGCTGCAAGTTCCGCCTGACCGACCCCAGCGTCTCGGCCTTCCACGCCGCTCTGCTCCGAACCCCGACCGGCCTCTGGGTCGTCGACCTCCGTGGCGGCCGGAGCCTCTCGATCAACGCCGAG
>DAIDJI010000135.1 GCA_027451455.1 Planctomycetales bacterium
GCGTGCAGCCCTGGCGTCGGGGAACGTTCAAGTTCTCCACCGACCCGGAGCTCGAGGCGAAGGTCCGTGACGTGATCGGCCTCTACCTCGATCCGCCGAGCAACGCCGTGGTCCTCTGCGTCGACGAAAAGTCCCAGATCCAGGCGCCGAACCGAACCCAGCCGATCCTGCCCGTCCGCCCAGGGCTTCCCGAACGCGCCACGCACGACTACAAGCGCAACGGGACCACGACGCTATTCGCCGCGCTTGAGGTCGCGACCGGGCAGGTCACCGACCGCTGCGACGACCGGCACGGCAAAGCCGAGTTCCTGGACTTCCTCAAGCTCGTCGCGAAAACCTACCCCCGCCGCCGGCTGCACGTCGTGCTCGACAACTACCACACCCGCAAGCACTCAGACACTGTTATCGGGATAGGTGACGCCGGTAAGATTTCCATTGGCGATGGTGAAGGTCGCCGATCGGCCCGCCGGATCGGTGATCGAGGTCAAATAGCCGCCGCTGTAGGCGAGCGTCGACACCTCGCCATAGGGGTCGGTGACGCTCGTCAAGAGGCTGCCGGAGTAGCCGAAGGTGGTTGTCAGGCCGTTGCGATTGACGACGCTGGTTTCGAGGCCCGACGCGTTGAAGGTTTGAACCGTGCCATTGGTAAGAGTTCTTGTGTAGGTCCCGTTACTATTCCCTACGAGTGTACTGAAGTCGCCGGCCGGACTGGTAAACGTCCCGCCGCCGGAGCCGAAGCTCCCGCCGAACCACTCGCCGGATCCGCCGCCCTGGTCGAGGATCACCCCGCCGCTCGCCGGGATGATCTTCTCCAATCCGCCGACCGACCAGCCGGCGCCGAGGGCGGAAAACGTCGGATCGAGGGCCTCGTTGATGATGGTCGCGGTCCCTGTGTCGGTCGTGGTCGTTTGGGTGCCGGCGCGATTGTCGATCACCGTGGCCGAATACGGATAGCGGCCGGTGCTTAACCCCGAGGCGTTGGCCTGGAGTCCAATTTGGAGGATGTCGCCGGGGGTCAGCGAGCTGGTGTTGTAGGTCCAGGTCGCGCCGGGGGTGCCGTTGAAGGTGAGCTGCGCGGTGACCGTCGAGGGAGTGGACTGTGTTGGATCGAGGGGATGCTCGATGTTGATGATCGGCAGTGCGTTCCCGGTGAGCGAGTCGTATTGCAGCGAGACCGGCGCGACGTTGGGGTTGAAGCTCGGCATCGCGATCGAAGTTTCGGCCGACCCGGTGGCCGAGACGACCGAGACATTCTGGCTTCCAATTGCCGGGGCACCGGCCGAGATCAGGCCGGGGTCGAGCGAGGCGGGCCAGGTCGCGTTGCCGGACGTCGAACCGGTGCCGGACTCGGCCCAGAAGGTGTAGGTCTGGCTGACCTGCTGGCCGTTCGGATCGGTCACGGTGAGCGTGGCGGACTGAGCGCCGGCGGTCGGGATTGTGGCCGCCCACTGGAAGGTCAAATCGTACGAGTTGGCGCCGCTGATGCCGGTGGCGTCGGTGAGTCCGGAAGTGTTCCAGGAATAGGAGTATGTTCCCGCGGCCGGGTCGATGACCTGAGCGCGGAGGTCGACGGCGGCGCCTGGCATGGCGATCTGATCGGCGCCGGGGACCAGTGCCGAGCCCTGATTGTAATCGAGCGTGACCAGTGTGAACGCGGCCGAGCCGGCGCCGCCGGACCCGGTCATGGGAATGGCCGTCGGGGTCGTGGCCGTGGTCGTGGTCGCTGAGGATGTCGAGAGATGCGAGTGCATGGGCGTCGAGGTCGAGACATCCAGCCGGCTCAATCCGAGAGTGGAAAGCATCGCCGCGGCCGAGGCCGCTGAGTTTGAGGCGGCTGACGCGGTGACCACGGGCGAGGCGCCAACGGCGCCGGTCGGCCGGGATGTCGGGACGATCGACCCGGCATGCGATGGAAGCGCCCCACCGGCGCCCCCGTCGATCGGTTGAGCCGGTTTCCACGACGTCGAGAGCGCGGGCGATGACCCGTCGAGCGCGGCGACGTTCCCGAGCGACCGGACAAAGGCCATCGGATCGCCTCCCCCGGAGGAGACTTTCACGCCCTCGATCCCACCAGAATCCGCCCCACCCGACGATCCGACCGGATCCGTCGCGATCGCGATGACCACATCATCCGACGTTCCGACGCCCCGCCCGGTCGTGGTTGCTGGAATGGCGAGAGCCGCGGTCGTCCCACTCACCGGCTCAATTCCCCCTCCCTTCATTTGCGTGCATGGGCGCAACTTGGGTCGTCAATGGGAGGGAGCCGACGGCGAGGCCGATGGGCGTGGCCGGGGAACGCGGGTCCATCCGGTCGAGATCGATGAGGGGGAGTGCGGTGGTCCGACGTCGACGGAAGGCGGAACTTGGGCGGAGCGATCGCATGGATGCGTACCTCACGTGGGTAACTGGATCGAGCGCCGTGTTTGGAAGTGGATCTTCGGGTTGTAAAATCGAACGAGACCCCGGATCGAGAGAGGTGCGACCCGAGGGCTTTCGATGAGATCGGAACGTTTGATTCTGTGCGGCCTATTGATGCGCGAGTGGTACCAGGGATGTCAAGAGATCACTGGCCGAATTTTTTCGCCTGGGGGGCTCGGACGGCACGAGCCTTCCTGGATCTGGAAACCAGGGTCGAGGCTCGCGCGATCGATCCATCTGGTCGAGGACGACCAGGCCCGGCCGCCGGACGTTGACACGGAGACCGCATTCGCCATGATCGTTCCCAATGGCGCGAATGGGGGCGTCGACGGGCTTGCAAACCGGGCCCGAATCGCCCACAATAACTGAACGGGCGAACATAGTGATTGGGACGAGGGAAAGGACGGGCGGCCGATGCTGACGAAGGTGCGGGGGATCGTCGCGGCGGTCGGCGAGGAGACGGCGACGCTCCGGGTCGAGCCATTCGAGCTGGAGGTGCTGATCCCGGAGCATACCCGCCGGGCGATTCAGGCGAAGATCGGCGAGCCGATGGAGCTGCACACGCTCTTCTACATCGAGGGCGGGACGATGGGCGCCCGGATGATTCCCCGGCTGATCGGCTTCCTCACGCCGATCGACCGGGAGTTCTTCGAGATCTTCTGCTCGGTGGATGGCGTCGGCGTGAAGAAGGCGCTTCGGGCAATGGTCCGTCCGGTCCGCGAGCTCGCCCGGATGATTCAGGACCAGGACGTCAAGCTGCTCGCGACGTTTCCCGGGATCGGGGAGGCGACCGCCGAGCGGATCGTCGCCAAGCTCCGGAGGAAGGTCGGCAAGTATGCCCTGATCGTCGGGCAGGAGGGACCGACCGGATCCGGTCCGGCGCCCGGGGTGAACGGGGCGCCCGAGAACGCCGAGGCCGACGTGATCCGAGACACCTTCGCCGCGCTCCTCTCGGTCGGCCACACCGAGGCCCAGGCCCGGCAGGCGATCGACCGGGTCCTCTCCGGCAAGAAGAAGTTCAAGTCTGTCGCTGACATGATCGAAGCCATCTACCAGCAGAGCCGATGAGCCCCGAGGGATCGGACCGGGCCGCGCGTACCGCGACGAGGAGCGACCGATGCGAGAGGCAATCATTCGAGGCAATCCCGACCCAGGCGGTGAGGAGCCCCGACGGCGCCCCGTTTCCGCGGCGACCGATCCTGAGGGAAAGCCGGTCGACCCGGACGAAAAGCTCCGCCCGCAACGATTGTCGGAGATCGTCGGCCAGCGCAAGGTCGCCGATCGGCTCGCGATCAGCCTGCAAGCCGCCCAGAAACGCGGAGAGCCCCTGCCGCACATCCTCTTCGATGGCCCGCCGGGACTGGGCAAGACCACCTTCGCCACGGTCCTGCACAACGAACTGGGCGTCGAGCTAAACATCACCAGCGGCGCAGCGCTCGACAAGAAGATGGACGTGATGCCCTACCTGACCAACGCCGCCGAGGGCTCCATCCTCTTCATCGACGAGATCCACCGTCTGCCGAGTGCCGTCGAGGAGTTCATTTACCCGGTGATGGAGGACTTCCGGGTCGACGTGGTGCTGGGCGAGGGGATGTCGGCCCGGACGATCAATCTCCCACTGAAAAAGTTCACGATCATCGGCGCCACGACGCGGAGCGGGATGCTTTCGGCGCCGTTGCGCGAGCGGTTCGGCATCCACGAGCACCTGGAATTCTACGAGATCGAGGAACTCGCCCGGATCCTCACGATCAACGCGGCGAAGCTCAAATCGACGATCGAGGACGAGGCGGCCTGGGAACTCGCGGCTCGGAGCCGGGGCACGCCTCGGATCGCGAACGCCCGGCTTCGATGGGTCCGCGACTACTCGCTGGCAAGGGCCGACGGCCACATCAGTCTCTCGGTCGCGCGCGACGCGCTGGAGATGCAGGAAGTGGACCCCGAGGGACTCGATCGCCAGGATCGCCGCTACCTCGACACCCTGATCCGCGTCTTCAACGGCGGCCCGACCGGAGTCGCCGCGATCTCGGCGACCATGAGCGTCTCGGTCGATACCCTTGAGGACGAGGTTGAGCCGTACCTGCTCCGTCGCGAGTACGTCGTCCGAACCCCGCGCGGCCGGGTGGCGACCCCGGCCGCCTACTTCCACCTCGGGATCCCCGAACCGCCCCCGCGCGAGACTGAATTCCCACTTCTCGACCCCCAGCGCCGGCTTTTTGAGTGAGGATCGACCCGAGACCAATCGCGCCCATCGCTCGTGCGGGCATGTGTGCTGTCGGTTGGCGACCCCCCCCGGAAATGTTGGAAAAAAGCAGCATCTCGTAGTGTTCGGATTGTTCGTTCTTGAACGGGCCCTGGTGATTCATTATTCTCCCAGGGTCTTTGGAATCCGCATGTCCGAAAACGAGGGGAATCGTTCTCGGACCAGGCGATCGTCCGGCCGTTCGAACCGGGGGGTTCGTAGCGGGATAGCGGACGATCCGACAGGGATTCCCTCGAAACCGACTTCATTCGCAGAGGTTTCGAGCGTGGTCGTGTAGCCGGGAGGGGGCCTGCGCCGGTCGCGGCCTGTTCCTCCCGCGCCGCCAGGATGACCTGGTTGGCGATTGGGAACGGTGATCGGGTCGAAGCGGAGGGCCCCCGGAGATCGGGGGAGGGCCTGCGGCTGCGCGGGTCCCGTCCCTTCTCCCTTGTCCCGGGCCGCCGGAAGCGGCGTCGCTCCGGAATGGTCGAGGCTGCCCTGATGGGTCGATCGTCGACGGACGACCGGCTCTTGCCCGGGATCGCGGGGCCATCGATCCGCGGTCGCGGACCTCCCAATCGACTCGTCACCTCGGAATCGATCTCTTCAGAAGGAGAGCACCATGAAGTCGGACTCGTTGTACCCCATCGCATGGCGGAGGAGGGCCCCATCGGGCCTCGTTGGACTCATGGGCCTGGCGCTCGTGGCGATCGCCGCGTCGACGGCCCAGGCCGGTCCCTTCACGATCAATGCTGTCTTCGAGACCTCGTGGATCAACAACGCCCCGGCGGCGGCCACCGCGGACGTGAACGCCGTCATCAAGGAGTTCGAGGCGGCCTTCACCAACCCGGTGACGATCACGATCCAGTTCGGCTGGGGGGATGTCGCCTCGACCACCGCCAATCCCGGCGGGATCGCGATCGCCGGCGGGGCCGCCGCCTACTTCCCGCAGCTCTACAACGCAAACCCCGCCCAGTACACGCTTGCGCAGACCGAGAAGCTAATCACCGATCACGCCGCGGCGCATCCCGAGAACCAGCCGATCAACACGGCTGCCCCGAATCTCCCGAAGGCCTACCCAAATCCGGGGGGCAGCACGAATTTCTTCGTCTCCGACGCCGAATACAAGGCGCTGACCGGCAAGGCTCAGAATACCGACGCGATCGACGGCTACGTGGGGGTCGCGGCGAAGGACCCCTGGTCCTTCGGCGCCGTGGCGGGAGCGGCTGGGACCGAGTATTTTCGTGGCGCTCTCGAGCACGAAATCACGCACGACATGGGGCGGTTCGACGCGGCGTATCTGGTCGCTAACGGCGGGAATCCCGCGTACCTGACCCCGCTCGATTTTTACAAGATCAACGCGAACAATGCCACCCTCGACCCGACCCGCAGCGTCACGCGTTTCTCGATCGACGGGGGAAAGACGTTCTACCCGGGCTACACCTTCAACGCGAGCTCCGACACCTCCGACTGGAACAACCTCCCGGACAACTCGTTCAACACTTCGCTCGCGACGTTTCAGAGTATGACCCCGACCGATCTTGTCGAGATGCAGGCCCTGGGCTGGGACCCCGCGGTCCCCGAGCCAGGCACCTGGCTCCTCCTCGGGACGGGGATCCTGGGACTCCTGGCCTGCGCCGGCCGGACCGGGTGGGGCCGCGCGAGAGTCGCCAATTGAGGGAACGGCCTTGCATGGTCCTGGATCGGCGGTCCGTGGCGGCGAGACCAATCGATCGGATCGGAGTCAGGACGGGCGAGGCCGCTCGGCGATCGGGCGGGTCGCCCGGAGCAATCGATCCCGGACCGCCCGCCATTCGGGCCGGTCGGGCGGCATCACCACCACGATTCCAGGCGGCTGCAAATTGTCGAGGTCGTGCAGGACGTCGTAGAGCCGATGCGCGGCCCGTTCCGGAGAATCGAGGCAGATCTGCCGGGCGGTCCTCGCGTCGGGCTCGATCCGTTCTGGACCGAACTGGATGATCGCCCACCCCGCGAGGTCCGGCCGATCGCGGTATTCCTCGGCCGAATCGACTCGATAGGCTGGAGTCCGGGGCGCGTAGTGGACGGGCATCTGGCCGGGGCTCGACGGCCGATCGGTCGTCAAACCGGCCGAGGGGAGAACCAGTGCGCGACCGCCGAGCGCCTCACTCAATCTCTCGGCGTCGATCGGGCCGGGCCGGAGCAGGCGTGGCGGGTCGGTCGAGAGGTCCAGCACAGTCGACTCCAGCCCGACCGATGTCGGACCGCTGTCGAGGATCAGGTCGATCCGCCCATCAAGGTCGGCGAGGACGTGCTCGGCGCGGGTGGGCGAGAGGCGGTTGGAGCGGTTGGCGCTCGGGGCGGCGAGTGGCCGGTCGCATCGGGCGATCAGGTTGCGAGCGACCCGGAGGGCCGGGCATCGGACCCCAACCGTTGGCAATCCGGCCGTCACGGCGTCGGGGATCGCCGGGGATCGGGGCAGGACCATCGTCAGCGGACCCGGCCAGAACCTCGCCGCCAGTTGGTCGGCGATCGCCGGCCATTCCGAGACGCAGGCGCGGGCTCGATCGACGTCATCCACATGGACGATCAGCGGATTGATCGACGGCCGGCCCTTGGCGGCAAAGATCCGGGCGACGGCTTCGGGATCCGTTGCGACGGCGCCCAGGCCGTAGACGGTCTCGGTCGCGAAGGCAACCAACCCGCCGCTGTTGAGGACCCGGGCGGCCTCGTCGATCGCGGCGGGATTGGGGGTTTCGTCATCGACGGCGAGGACGCGGGTCGGGCGCGGTTCGGACATGGTCGGCCCCCGCCGGCGGTCAGGACGGCTTCTTCCGCTCCGCCGGATGCTCCGAGCCCGCGGAGAGCCGCTCCTCGTAGGCCGACCGGAGCGCCTCGTAATCGCGTTCGCGACTCCTGTAGAGCCGGCGGAGCGGGCGCGGCTCGTGTCGGGAGAGGGCGTAGGCGACCAGCATCGGCAGAGCGATCGTCGAGTCGGTGTAGCAGGTCACCGAGTCGGGAAGCTTCTCGGGATCGACCTTGCCCCAGGTCATCGCCTCGCTTGCCGTCGCACCCGAAAGGCCGCCGGTGTCGGGCCTCGCGTCGGTGATCTGGAGGAAGTAGTCGTGCCCGCTCTCGGCCAGGCCGAGGACTTCCTGAATCTGCGGCTCGGTCTGGAGGATGAAATTCTTGGGGCTTCCTCCCCCGAGGATCAGGACGCCCGACTTGCCCGCGCGCTTGGCCGCGTAGACAATCGCGGCCGTCTCGTTCACGTCGCGAAGGGTATCGATCTGGAGCGAACCTCCCTGAAGGCTCATCGCCGCGAGGTTCATCCCGATCGAGCTGTCAGCCGGGCTCGACGTGAAGATCGGGACATCCGCCTCGAACGCCGCGGCCAGCAGGCTCGACGAGGGGCGCCCGATCGCCTGGGCTCGGCCGTGGAGGTATCGACCGACCTCGTGGTGGAACTCCGCCGTTCCCATCGGCCGCGCGAACGCCTCGTCGCGGATCAACTCGCGATAGAAGGCGTCGGTGTCGAGCAGGGTCTTGTAGTCGAAAACAATGTCGTAGATCCGGATGACGTCGTGCTGCCTCAACTCGTAATCATCGAGGTTCGGCCGACTCTGGTGCAGCGGGAGGTCGAGCGCGTAGTGGGTGTCGTGATAAAGATTCGCTCCGGTTGAGACGATCCAGTCGACGAACCCGGCCTGGATCATCGGGATCAGGCAACTGATCCCCAGCCCGGCCGGGGTGAGCGCGCCGGAGAGGGTCAGCCCGACCGTGCAGTCGGGCTGGAGGAGTTTCTGGGTGAAGACGCGGCAGACCTCGCGGAGCCGGCCGGCGTTGTAGCTGGAGAAGGCACGGTCGATCAGCTCGGCCGCCGTCTCGGTCCCGGAGACCGGCGGCGGCGCGATTCGATGCTGACTGATCGACTGCAAGAAGCCGTCGTTGCTCATAGATAGATTTGACCGGGTCGTCGGCCCGGGCTCTCGTCGTCAGGGGATGAGGATGGCGGCGGCGACGACGGTGGTCCAGAGGCCGTCCTTGTGGCCGACGGCAGTCTGGGTGATTTCCTTGGTCTTGTAGAAGACGTCGGCGATCTTCCAGATCTCGCGTTTTTCGTCCCAGGAGCTATTGGGGTTGAACTCGACGCCGAGGATGGTGGCGAGCATCTCGGCGGCGAGATCCTCGGCATAGTCGGCGGCAGTCTTGGCGGTCTGGCCGTAGGCGTGGTGCTCGGAGAGGTAGCCGAAGAGGCTACGATCTCGCGGAATCGCGACGCCGACGCTCGCGGCGACGAGCCGGTTGGGCTCGGCGGTGGCGCTCTCGCTCATCACGACGTGGACGATCTGGCCGGGCTGGAGCTGCTTGAGCCCCTCATCGACCGAGATTTCCTTGCAGTTCGGCGGGAAGATGCTCGAGACGCGGACGAGGTTATAACAAGCGATCCGGGCATCTCGGAGGGCCAACTCGAAGCTGGTAAGCTTCTCGCGGTGTGTTCCGACGCCCTTGGTGAAGAACAGTTTTGTGGGTACGTACATCTTGTGGCTGACACCTCCGTGGCCGGCCGACGTCGCAGGTCGGTCCGGGCTGGTTCCCGCCGGGTCTGGCATGCATCGCCCCGGCGCGCGGCCCGGGTGCAGACAAAATTATTATGGGATCACCCCGCGGCTTCAAGTCCAGCCGGGGATGAACTTTCGAGGCCGCCGCGGCGGGGGCTGTCTCAGGCGACCAGGATGGTCAGGCAGGGAACCTCAACATTCCCGGATTGCGGGTTTGGGCGAGGCTCGGGCTGGGCGTATTCATTCAGGTCGACTGTCCGGACCCGGATCTCGTAGGCGCCTGGCTTCAATCCCTGGATCCGGAGGGTCCAGGGGACCCAGCTATAGGGCAGGGGCCAGACCTTCGGCCGTCCGGTCGCAGGGTCGACGTCGAGAATGCCCTCGGGGAGCCGGCCCCCGGCCAGGTTCGCGGTCCAGTCGTCGGGTGGGCCGGGCGGGAGCGGGATCTCCTTCCAGTCGGCGGTCGCCCAGGCTGGATCGTCGGGGTCAAGCTGGCCGTGAGTCCCCTGGTCGGGTCGGACCCAGTATTCCACCCGTTTCAAACCCGAGAGGCCGACGATCGCCACGCCCCGGATCGCCACCGGCTCGCCGCGTCGGAAGGCCGAGGGCGCATAAACGTCGAACCGGGCCGCGGTCTTCCTCGTCGTCTGTGGGTCGTTGTTCTGGAGCAGGGCATAGGTGTCGTTGGCTCGGAAGTCGTTCGTCAGAACGATCCGGTTGAGCCACTTGATCGACTTGTATCCGTAGGCCCAGGGAACCAGCATTCGAACCGGACCCCCGCGCTCGATCGGGAGCGGATCGCCGTTGAGTCGGAAGGCGAGGAACGCGGGCACCTGGCCGGGCGGCTGGTGCGCGAATGCGTCGTCTCGCTGGAGCCGTTCGAGGCCCCGGTCGAGGAGGCGTTCACCATCGCCTTCGTGCCGGAGACGGTGCTGGACGAGGCGGTCGACCTGGAGGGCGATGACGAAATTCC
>DAIDJI010000136.1 GCA_027451455.1 Planctomycetales bacterium
CGTGCCCTGGAACTTCTTGTTGAACTTGTCAACTCGCCCGGCCGCGTCGACGAACTTCACCGAGCCGGTGAAGAACGGATGGCACTTGGAGCAGACCTCAACCAGGATCTTCGGCTTGGTGCTCCGCGTGGCGAACGAGTTCCCGCAACCGCAGGTAACCACGCACTCCTGGTACTTGGGATGAATGCCGTCTTTCATGTTCTTGCTTTCTGAATCGAAAGGGGTGGGCCCTGCGAGTTATCCAGCTCACTTCGAGGCGAGCAGTTGGGCGACGTATTTCTCGACGTCCTTGTAAGTGAACTGATTCTTGGGATCGTCCATGGTGAACCGCTTCACCTCCTTGCCGTCGGGGCCAAAAATAAATACGGCAGGGATGGCGTTGATGTTCAGTTTATCGAAGCCCTCGCCCAGTTCCTCGTCGAGGAGGACATTGGAGAAGGCAGCGTGATTCGATTTGAGGAAGCGTTCGGCCTCGTTGACGGCGGCCTTGTCGGTTGGGTCGTCGAGCGAGAGTGAGATCACCGCGAGTCCCTTCGGCGCGTACTTGCGGTTCATCTCAACGACGTGCGGGAAGTTTTCCTTGCAGGGCCCGCACGTGGTCGACCAGGCGTCGACGATCGTGTACTTGACGTGGGGGTTGGCGAGCCGTTGCTGGAGCCCTGCCCACTTGAGCCGCTCCAGTTTCACGGTGCCGGAACTGGCATCCTCGGCCCGCACAGCGACGACCGAGAAGACGACGATCGCAACGGCCGACGCCGCTGCAAACTTCCGCCTGGTGCAATCCATCATCTTCCTCACCTTGGGATCAGGGGACCAGATTGATTCTATCATCATCGCGATCCCACGAAAAGCGGCCGCACCCCGAGGGATGCGGCCGCTTCGTTGCGTCGACGAGCGGAAGGAGGGCGGAGGATGCCCTGATTCCGTCGGCTGGCTCACTTGGCGTAAGAGATGCCGCAGCCGTAGGGACGCGTCTCGACGACCTCAGGGGTCTTGCCGGCGAGGACGGCATCAACGGCGTCGCGGAGGTAGTGCTTGGTGACCTTCTCCTCCTTCGGGCTGTTGTCCATCGCGCCGATGTAGCGGATGTTCCGCTCCTTGTCGAGGACGAAGAAGTGCGGAGTATTCGAGGCGCCGTAGGCCTTGCCCACCGCCTGGCTTTCGTCGTAGGCGTAGATGTAGTTGGAGCCCTTGTCCTTCATGTAGTCCTTGATGCCGGGGAGCTTGTCGCCCTCCTGCTGGGAGACCGAGATGCCCAGGACGCGAACGCCCTTGCCTTCGTAGTCCTTGGTGAACTCGATCAGGCGATCCTCGTACATGCCGACGGCCGGGCAGTGGTTCGCCAGGAAGACAACGACGACGACGTTTTCCTTGATGTCCTTCAGGCTGACGCTGGTCGTCTCGCCCTTGTAAACGGCGGGGAGGCCAGAGATGTCGGGGGCCTTCTCGCCCACGCTCACGACCTTGTTGAAGTTGCCAGCGAGGACGGGGACGGCGATCGCCGCGACCGCCACGAAACTCAGAACGGCCTTGCGCATCGAACGCTTCTCCTGCGGGTGTTTGTCCGGCCTTCCGAGGAGGGCCACGAGGCCCCCCGTACGCTCATACCCACCGTCCTCGGATTCGACCAGAGGGCGGATGGCCCCGCCCCGGTCTTCTCGAATCCGGGGCCAGGTTCGTCGCGGTGATATTGCCGGTTGAGAAATCCTTCGCGATCGAACCGGTCGGTGGCAGGCGAGATCCTGGCTGCGAGGGGGGATCGTTAAAATCCACCATCGCCGCGCAAGAACCTCGCGATCATCGGATCGATTATAGGAAGCGACATCGGCGCGTCAACGGCCCTCAAAATCGCTCGGAGCGAGCCAGGACGCTTCAGGCGCGTGGAGAAAGCCCCGGATTCTCGCGAGAGGCGCGGAAACCGGGGCCGGAACTCCATCAAGATTGCGTGCAAGATCACTTCTCGATCCGCGAATCCTGAATCGAGTCGTCGGGGGCGTGCTCGATGAACTCCCAGGAGATTTGCTTGGCGACGACCTTGAGGTACGTGATTCGGAACTTTGCCTGGCTCGAGCCCGAGTCGATCGGGAGCGGGCCTCGTTCGGGGAACGATGAATCGACGACGGTCTCGAAGACCTCGGTGCCCTCCTTGGGCTGGTCCTTGATCGGTTTCCCCTTGCTGTTCTTGGGGTAATCCATCTCATAGGCCTTGATGTGCACCCGGGCCTCGCCGTGGATCATGTTAAGGTCGGCGGGGGACTGGGTCTGGAACTTCTCGACTTCCAGGTAGATGACGATGTCGGCGTCGAAGTCGCGGGCGAGTTCGGCGGGGTCGGTCTCGCGGGGATGGGCCTCGATCCAGGTGGCGACCTTGTCGGGGTCGATGAGCTGGATCTTCTTGACCTTCTTGCGAAGGATTCCGGCCAGGTTGTGGCTGAGGTCGCGCTCAACCGAGGTCGAATCGCCGGTGGCGTCGGGAACGGCCCGGCAAAGGATCACGACCTTCTTGCCCTGGAGCGAGCCCTCAAAGGGCGGCGCCACGGTCGCGTCGAAGGGTTGCAAGAAGTAGGCGAGGGTCCGGGGGTCGCAACCGCTGATTGCGACCATCGATCCGCCAGCCAGCAGGGCCACCAGAGCCATGTGTAACCGCGGGTTCGCGAGTGTTCGAGGGGTCATCCTTCACCCCCTCCTTCCTTGGATAGGGTCGGACAGGTTCGGTCCAGTCAGATTGGGATCTTCTAACGCCGGATCGAGGCGGCGATGCCAGCCCCTTGGAGAATCAGGGCATCCGGCGAGAGGGCCCACCGGATCAGCCAGGCCAGGAGCGCCGTCAAGCAGGCGGAGAATACGAGGAGCATCAGGGGTCCCGAGATCGTCCGGGTTCCGACCGGCCTGCCCCGCACGGCGGTGGCGAGCAGCCAGAACATTGTCGGGACGGTCGTCGAGGCGATCAGGCATCCGGCCGGATTCGCTCGCCACGACGGATCGATCCGACCTCGAACGAGCCAGGCGAAGGCCGTGGTCATCCCGCAAGTCGGACAGAGCCGGCCGGTCGCCCTCGCGAACGCGCACGGACGGAGCCCGAGTTGCGTATGGGTGCCGTATCCCCTGGGATCCGGCTGGAGCATCCGAGCGGTCCCGAGCAGACCTGCCAGCATCGCCGATGCGATGGCCAGCAGACCGCGTGAGGAAACGCTCAACCTCCGACGATCTTCACCACGAACATCCAAGGCCGGCCCCCGACTCGATACGAATGATCGTCGACCGGCGAACCGGCCGCGCAGGGCCTTCGGACAGGAGGCTCCATCCTATCGACCCGCCCCCGGCTGGCAAGCCCAAACGGGAGAATCGGTTTGCGCCCTGGAGCGCGGGGTCCCGGTCTCTTTCCACCGGATGGCTTTCACGCCCTGAGGGGACGGCCGAGGATCCGGTCGAGTGCGTCGGAGCAGTAGCGGATCGGGCCTTCCGGGTAGTGTGGCGAGGGGTGGAAAAGTTCCCAGGTTACCCACCCGTCATAACCGACGGCCTCGAGCGCCTCCATGACGGCGGGCCAGTTGGTCGAGCCGTAGAGTGGTAGGGTGAAGGACTCCAGGGTGTGGCCGGTTCCCTTCTTGTCGAACTCCTTGAAGTGGACGTTCCGAATTCGCTTTCCCAGGACGGGGATCCAGTGTTCGGGGAACTGGAAGAGCATGACGTTGCCGGTGTCGAAGTGGACCCCGACCTGCTTTCCGGGAAAGCTGTCGACAAAGGAGTTCATCTCGGCGGGCGTGGTCAGGTAGCCGTTGAACCAGATGGTCTCGATGTTGATGGAGACGCCCCGTTTCTCCGCGAGCGGGAGCAGCGCGCCGATCGCCGATCGGGCGCGTCGATCGCATTCGGCGATAGGCACAGGCTCGCGCTCTGGGAGCCACGGAATCCAGGTCGAGCCGGCGATGGTGAGCAGGTTCGGCGTCCCCAGCTCGTGGGCGGCCTCGATCATCAGCCGGGCCAGCTCCAGCCCCCGGGCGCGGCGGGCGGGATCATGATCGGTCAGCGAGTAGGGCCAGTAGAGGAACGAGCAGAGTCCGCTGATCGCGATCCCGATTTCATCGGCCATCTTGCGGATCTCCCGGAGCCTCGAGGGTGAGGATTTCGGCGAGAGATCGTTTTCCAGGTCGTAATTCAGTTCGATGCCGTCGAAGCCGGCGTCGTGGGCAAGCTGAAGGCAATCCCGGATTTTCATCCGCTCAGGGTAAGGAAAAGCCCAGAGGTTGATCGACTTTTTCATCCGATACGACCTGGGCGAGGCGCGGAGGGCGATCTCGCTGGCAGGAGCCCCCTGCCCCGTGGCCGGCTGGCTTCCGAAAGCGGCGCCGGTGCCGGCCGCGGCCAGGGTCGTCCGGATCGCCTCGCGACGATGCAGCTCGGGTGGGAGTGGACCGTTCCCTCGGGGCGGTCGAGGCGGCATCATGGGGACATTCTCCTTCGGCTTGGTCGGTCTTTCGGGGCGAGTCTCGACATCTCCCCCGTTCTAACGGAGCGGACCCCATGTGTCGAAAGCTCGGTATCGTTTTTCTGGTCATCGCGGTTCACGCACCGGCCGGATTCCTTGCCGGCCGGTTGGCTTTTGGCGACGGGACACCGGCCTTCGACCGCAAGGAAGACGTCATCTATGGACGTAAACCTGGACTGGCGTTGACGATGGATGTCTTCACGCCGAAATCCAACGCCAATGGTGCGGCGATTGTCTGGGTGGTCAGTGGAGGGTGGTACTCGTCGCACGAGAGCATCCCCATGGCGTTCTTCGAGGAGCCGCTCCGGCGCGGGTACACAATCTTTGCGGTCGTCCACGGGAGCCAGCCGAAGTACACGATCCCGGAGATCCTGCCCGACATCCACCGCGCTGTTCGATACATCCGGCACCACGCGAGGGACTATCGGATCGACCCAGACCGGATCGGGATCTCGGGTGGGTCAGCCGGCGGTCATCTCTCCCTGATGCAGGGAACCGCCGGCGATGCCGGAGATCCGAAGGCGAAGGACCTGGTCGACCGCGAGTCGAGCCGGGTGCAGGCCGTCGCCTGCTTCTTCCCGCCAACCGATTTCCTCAATTACGGGAAGCCAGGCGAGATCGCGCTGGGGTGTGGCGTCCTCAAGGACTTCCGGGCCCCGTTTGACTTCCACGACTACGACCAGGCGAAGAAAACGTTCGTGCCGATCACCGACGTCGGCAAGATCCTTCAAATGGGCCGTCAGATCAGCCCGATCACCCACGCGACCGCCGACGACCCGCCGACGCTGATCATCCACGGCGACCGCGATTTCCTGGTCCCGATCCAGCAGTCCGAGAGCTTCGTCGCGAAGCTAAAAGACGCGGGCGTCGAGGCGAAGCTGGTCGTCAAGCAGGGTGAGGCACACGGCTGGAAAGACTGGCACAAGGATATGATCACCATCGTCGACTGGTTCGATGGTCATTTGAGGTCAAAGGCGGGGGAATGAGCCACGTCTCGGGCCCGCTGAACCGATCCTGAGATCCCAGGATATCGCCGATGCTCAGGTTCATTTTTCGGGCTCGTTCTTCTGGGCCGTGTATCTTCCGAGGCCGATCCCCGACATCATCCCGCCGATGAAGCCGAGGATAAGCGTGATCAGGGGCTGCAAAAGTTCTGGCTTTTGAAATGACAGAAACATATAACAGAGAACAAGGATAAAAATCCCGGCAAAAACGATCATGACCGCGATGATGATTATCGAAAGAATCCGCTCGCGGTGCTTCCTGGCGTTCTCGCTTTCGGTCTGGGCTATAACCTTAGAAAGATGATTATCCGTAAGTTTTTGAAGGAGGGCGTCGCCAGGTTGTGGGGTCGGAGCGATAGAAACGCCGAAACCGAATTGCCTCGGGACCGGCGACGACAGGGCCGGTGTTACGCCCGGGGATGCTGTCGCTGCCGTCGCCGCGTAGAGATCGGGCGGAATAGCGGCGTCCGAAATCAACTTCTCGGACACGATCGGCGGGGACGAGACAACATCCGGCGCCGAGTCCGTTTTTGCGGGTCGTTCTTCATGATTCGAGGGAGCGCAAGATTGCCGGTGCGATCCGGTCTATAGTCTGGCGCACGGCCCTGAGTTGCCCGCTGATTTGAGCACCGGTCATTTGTCGGACGCGCTGGCTCGCCCAGGACATCACGAGCGCTCGCTCGATCTCGCGTTCCAGAGATCGTGTCTGGGCCTCAGTTATGCTTTCTCCGGACTGACGGTATCTTTCGACGATAGCACGAGCTTCCTGTTGAATTCGTTCCCTATCTGCACCCATCTCATCGCTGCTTTCCAATTTTGCGTCTGACGGGAGCATCCTTGGCAGAGCAACCTCCATCGAGGTTAGGCCCTAAAATAATGGTAGTCAAGCAGGGTTGGGATCGCGCTCCTACCCTTGTTGCATTCTCTCGTCATTGTTGCGCGGGTTCGGCGGCAGGTGAAGGAGGTCCGAGCGTCCGGATGGACGTCCCGAGAACGAGTTCGCTGAACGAACTTGCCGCCGTATCGATTTTTACATAATAAATCACCGTGCGATTTCGGCCGGCTCGTAGGCGCGGCGCGAGCATCCGTTGCAATCGAGGGGCACGCTGGTCTCGAGCTGGTAGAGTTCCTGTCCGGTCTCGGTCGGATAATGACCGGTGATGCAGGCGCGGCAGAGGCGGTCGGTGGAGAGCGTCACCGATCGCGCGATGGCCTCAACGGGCAGGTAGCGCAGGCTGTCGGCTCCGAGTTCGCGGGCCATTCGTTGCTGGGCCGCCTCGGAGGCACCGCCGCCGGGCAGGTCGAGGAACGGCGTGGCGAATAGCTCGCTCTGGGTCGACATGTCGATCCCGTAATAACACGGCGCGATGATCGGCGGGCAGGCCACCCGCAGGTGAATCTCGCGGGCGCCGCCGCGGTCCCGGATCTCGTGGACGAGGGCCCGCATCGTGGTCGACCGGACGATGCTGTCCTCCACCAGCAGGACCCGCTTGCCCGCCAGGACCTCCGGAAGCGGCGTGTACTTCAGTCGGGCCTTGGCGGCCCGGTCGGCGGTCCCCTCGATGAAGGTCCGGCCGACGTACCGGTTGCGCATCAGTCCCTCGACCGAGGGCACCCCCAGGGCGAAGGCCATCGCGTCGGCCGCGGCCTTCGCGGTGTCGGGAACCGGGACAACGATCGTGTCGGCGTCGCGAGGAACGTCTTCCAGCCGCGCCAGTTCCTTGCCCAGTTCGGCCCGGCTGAGGTAGACCGATCGGTCGTCGAGCGTGCTGGCGACGTTGGCGAAGTAGATCCACTCGAAGAAGCAATGTGCCTGCCTTGGCGAGGGCGCGAACCGCTCGACCCGAACCCCCTTCGCATTCGCAACGACAAGCGTCCCGGGCTCGAGCGACCGGATGTTCCGAAATCCGAGATTCGCCAGCGGGACACTCTCGCTCGCGACGCCAAGAAGCGGACCGTGCTCGGCGATGCAGAGTGGGCGGAAGCCCAGTGGGTCGCGCACGACCACCAACTCGCCGTGTGCGGTCAGCAGGACGATGTTGTAGGCCCCGTCGAACCGCTCCGCGATCCTGCCGAAAACGCCGACCCAATCCGGCTCCTGATCCTCCGTCTGGAGTTCGTAGGCCAGCGAGTGCATGATGATTTCGGTGTCGGTGTCGCGCTTGAGGTGATAGTCTCCCTTGGAGAGAAGCTCCTCCTTCAACTCCTGGTAATTGGCGAGCTGGCCGTTGAACGCGAACGCGAACCACTTCGCCTTGCGGCCGTGGTCGCGCTCGAAGGGCTGGGCGTTGCACCGGTCGCTTCCGCCGCAGGTCGCATACCGGACGTGCCCGATCGCCGCAGGGCCGTCAACGCCCCGCATGATCGCCTCGAACTCGGCACGGTGGTTCAACCGGAACGCCTCGGCGACCGTCCCCACCTCCTTGTGCGTGTTGATCAGAGCGCTTCGGTCCGGGCGATAACTCGACATCCCAGCGGCAAGTTGGCCGCGGTTCTGCATGTCGAGCAACATCCGAGGGACCAGGCGGGCCACGCCGTTGATGTCGCCGGGGGTCGGGCAGAGCTTGGAGACCGGATGCCCCGCGGCATGGTAGACGGCTGCCACACCGCATTCATGGTGAAGTTCACCCATCAGTCGCGCCCACCCCTGGTAGCATGACCCGGAGCCTGCTCGGGAGGTCCGTGGAGAGGAGACCGGGGCGGGCCACGTGCCGAGTTACCCTGGGCCGGTCACGAGAAAGCATTATAATGTCGGGCGGCCATACCGACAATCTTCACGAAGGATCCCCGGTGAGAGAGACCACCTCGCCGGATGTGCGGACCGGCGCCGTGGCTCAGGTCCACACGCACGATCGTTCAGGACCGGCGAGCAGGACGTAACGTGTTGAGTGACAAGGGAAAACCGGCAACGGCCGCCGACTTGATCCCGGCGACCCTGGCCCCCCGCCGCGACCTGGTACGCGACGAGGTGGTTCTCTCCGCGCCGATGATCGTCGTGAAGGTCGGCACGAGTGTCCTGACCGGCGACTCGGGATCCCTCGACCCGGCGCGAATCGATCACCTCGCCGAGCAGATCAGCGCCGTGATGGACCGAGGGCGGAAGGTCGCGCTGGTCAGCTCCGGGGCCGTCGGCGCAGGGATGGGTCAACTTGGCTGGCGAAAGCGGCCGGAGAACCTGCCGCAGCTCCAGGCGGCGGCGGCTGTCGGCCAGTCGTACCTGATCCGGGCGTACGACGAGGGATTCCGGCGCCACCGTCGACACGCCGCCCAGCTCCTGCTGACACACGAAGACTTCGACAGCCGCCCGCGCTACCTCAACATGCGGAACACGCTTCACGCTCTGTTCGAGGCCGACGCGGTCCCGGTGATCAACGAGAACGACACGATCAGCGTCGACGAGATCCGGTTCGGCGACAACGACCGGCTCGCCGCGATGGTGACGAACCTGATCCAGGCGCCGTTGCTCATCATTCTGAGCGTGGTCGACGGACTCTACCGGACCGATCCCGACGCCCCCGGTCCGCCGGAGGTCGTTCCGGTGGTGACTCGGATCGACGACGTGCTCGGCCTGGCCGGTTCCAGCCGAAGTTCTCTCGGCACCGGCGGGATGCAAAGCAAGCTGGCGGCGGCCGGACTGGTTACCAGGGCTGGAGGGTCGGTGATCATCGCCTCGGGCAAGCGATCCGAACCGCTCACCCGCATCCTCGACGGCGATCCGGTCGGCACGCTCTTCCTGGCGCACGGGGCAAACCACCGCGCGCGCAAGCGATGGATCGGCCTGACCGCGCGTCCCCGCGGGCATTTCGTGGTTGACGACGGCGCCCGCAAGGCGCTCGAAGCGGGGAGCAGCAGCCTGCTCGCGATCGGGATCGTCGAGGTCGCGGGCGAGTTCGACAAGGGAGACGTTGTCGGCATCCGCGACCGCGAGGGCCGCGAGTTCGCCCGCGGCCTGACGAATTACACCGCCGACGACTCGCGACGCATCCGGGGACTCCGAACCCAGCAGGTCCGAGAGGCCCTCGGTTCGGCCCTTTACGACGAGGTCATCCACCGGGATAACCTCGTCCTGATCGCCTGAAAGGCCGCAGAGGTATCCATCACCTGGTCGCAACAGGGGACGAGGATCGAGGTCAACCCGCCGGCCTTCGAGGTGCTTATGATCGTGGGCCAGGTTCCCCGGGGTGAGATTTGTATCGAGCGGGCCGAGATCCGATCAATGCGAGGCGGTCCCGACCTCGACCCCGTCGGCCTTCTTCGGACGCCCCCGGGATCGCAGGGTCGATTCCAGCCCCAGCCGCAGGGCCTCCTCGATCGTCCACGCCTCGCCGCCGTAGGGCCGGCCCTTCTCCACCGAGAGCCGCAGACGATTCAGGCGGGATCGGCCGTTTGGTTCTTCCGTGTGGGTCCGAGAGACAGCGCGGGCGCTGAACTTGGAATACAGCCTACGACCGCCCGGTCGGCCAAGGACGGGCGTATCGGCAACGCAGGGAGATACCCCAGGTTACCCAGAGCGCGTCGAGATCTAGGAATGTCCCCGTTGTCCGTCCCACTCGGCCCGCCGGATACCACCTTCTTCATTTCCCACCCTTCTCGAGCTTGCCTGACGCTATGACCCCTTATCCACTCCCGCACAATGTCCCCGTTCCCTCCCCTACCCCTGAGCCACAAGTTCAAA
>DAIDJI010000137.1 GCA_027451455.1 Planctomycetales bacterium
AGCGCCCCTTCCTTGCCGGTCTTGTTGACCTCCAGGCCGGAGCCCGACCAGAGGAGTTCGGCGGTCCGAAGCGGGTAGACGTCCACGCCGATGTTGGACCCGACCCGACCGGCCCGGCGGCGGCCGTAGCCGAGGGTGACCGTGATGGTCGACTCGGCCTGCCCCGGCAGGATGTAGGCCGGGAGCGTGACATGCCGGCCCTGGATTCGGATCTCGAGCTCGTCGCCGTCCTTCACCTCGAGCGCCCTGGCGCGGGCCGGGCTGAGGTAGGCGGCGTTTTCCCAGGTGAGCCGGGTCATGGGCCGCGGCCACTCCTGGAGCCAGGAGTTGTTGGCGAACTGGCCGTCCCAGACGCCTGGATCGGGTCGGAAGACCAGCTCGAGGTCATCGCGGGCGTTGCCGACGGTCGCCAGGGCCATCGCGTCGGCGGCCTTGGCGGTCACCGACTTCGGTTTCCGGGCGGTTCCGGCGATCACGCCTTCCTTGAGCGACTTCTTCCAGGCGGCCTCGAAGTTGTCCTTCAGGCCGTTGTTCCGCCAGTAGTCGCGGACGATCTCCAGGCCGGTCCGGCCGGGCTCGCCGAGCAGGACGGCGAGGATCTCGATGGCCGACTTCCCCTTGTAGAGGGGTGCGATCATCGGTTGCTGGACGCTCGCGGTACCGTCGAACGCCCGGGCGTCGCCCCAGGCTTCCAGCTCGTGGGCGAGCGGGATGTGCCAGTGGCAGAGTTCGGCCGTTTCGTCGTGGTAGAGCCCGCTGTGGATCCGCAGGGGGATCTTATCGCTGGCGAGCAGGTTAGCGAAGTCGAGGTCGGCCGGGGCGTCGTACGCCGGGTTCGAGCCGATGACGACCAGTGCGTCGACGGCTCCCTGCTGGATCGCCCGGGCGAGGTCGCGGATCGAGGCGACCTGGTCGTCGGGACCGGCGGCGACCGGCTCGATGTACTCGACGGTCTGACCGATGGCGCCGAGGGCCCCGTTGATCGCGTGGGCCAGGGCGTGAACGGCCGGCGGCTGGGTTTCGCCGGGGATGACGACCCCCTGCTTGCCCGCGGCCTTGAGGTCGCGGACCAGGGCTGCGACCCACTTCGCGTGCGGGGCCAGCTTCCCCTTGAGCGACTGCTCGACGGGGGTTTCGGAGCCGCCGACCCCGAGCCCCGCGGCGATCGCGCGGGCGACCGCCAGGATATCCCTCGCGGCGACCGGGATGCGGTGGTCGGCGTTGGCACCGGTGATGGTCGGCGTGCACTCGATCGAGTACAGCCGGTTCATCGGGGCCGGGTCGGGCTTGACGGAGGGAGCCTCGCTCAGGATGAACTCGCGAATCTCCTTTTCCGGCTCGCGGCCGGCGGCGAAGGCCCGGGCGTAGGGGAGCCGGCCGGGTCCGACGCCGAGGAAGTCGGAGTCGAGCGCGACGATCACTCGGGCCTTGTCCAGGCGATAGATCGGTTCGAGATCCTCGCCGAAGGCGGTCCGGCAGCCGGCGCGGACGGCGTCGCGGCCGACCGGCGAGTACGAGTGCCAGCGGGCCTGGGGGAACTGCTGGGCCAGCCGCTGCATCTGGTCGGCGAGCGTTGGCGAGGTGATGGTCGGGGTCAGGAAGCGGAGCCCCTCGCCGCGATTCTGCCTCTTCTTCTCGCGAAGCTCCAGGAGCATCACCTCGGCGCGGTTCCAGCTACTCGGCCGGGCCAGGTGGATGACGCTCTGCGAGCGGTCGGGGTCGTAGAAATTCAGGATGGCCGCCTGGGGAAGCGTGTCGGAGGCACCCAGGCTCGCCGGGTGCGCCGGGTTCCCCTCGACCTTGGTCGGCCGGCCCATGTGCGTCTCGACCAGCGAGCCGATCGCGTAGCCGTCGAGCGTCAGTGCCGTGGTGAAGAACATCGGCTTGCCCGGCACGATCATCTCGGGCTGCTCGACGTACGGGACGACGTCCTCAGGATGCTGGATGGCACAGCCGGCCTGGGTGGCGACGCCGGCCAGCGCCATCGAAGCCCCCATCAGCCGGAGAAAATCCCGGCGATGCGCCGGGTCGGCACCCACGGCCTCCAGCTCGAGGAGCCGATCGAGCGAGTCGACCTCGCCGGAGGCCGCGCCGGCCCGCTCGCTCAGGCTCCGCCACTGCGCCGGGGCCGCCGGCCCCGCGGCCGGCACCTCGGACAGGATCGGCAGCTCGGCCAGGAGCCCGCCGACTTTCGTCTTGTGTTCTGGTTTCATGTTCATCTATGGCACACCGAGCAGTTGGACATGCGATCCACCGGGACGTTGTTCCGCCGCACCAGGTCCTTGCCGAGCGAGAGTTGCTCCTCCTCGGAGGGGGAGTATTCCATGTTGAACACGTCTCGCTTCTCGCGGAGGTAGGCCTCGGGCTTCTGATGGCAGGTGAGGCACCATTCCATATTCATGGGCTGGTCCTTCCACATCAGCGCCATCTTCTGCACCGGGCCGTGGCAACTTGCGCAGCCGACCCCCTTCTGCACGTGGATGCTGTGGTTGAAGTAGACGAAGTCGGGCAGGTTATGCACCCGCTGCCAGTGGATCGGCTTCTTGCTCGCCAGGCTTTGGCGGACCGGCTCGAGCATCGGCGCCTTGGTCCAGATCTGGGAGTGACAGGTCATGCAGGTGTGCGTCGGCGGCAACCCGGCAAACGACGACTCCTCGACCGAGGTGTGGCAGTAGCGGCAGTCGAGTCCCAGGCCCCGAACGTGGTGTTCGTGCGGGAACGGAATCGGCTGCGTCGGGATCACCTTCACCTGCGTCTGGTAGGGCGATCGCATGATCAGATAAAAGATCGTCACCGAACCCGCCGCGGCGACCAGCGCGACGAGAATCGACAGTCGTGAAAGTGTGTTGGCGCTCGGATGGAATATCTGCGGCATCGCTCGCTCCGATGGGCATGCCGGGCCCGCACCGATCCGATCGGTTACAGGCGACGGCCGCCGCTCGCTCGTGGTCGGGTCGGCCCCGCTCTCCGCTTCAATACCCGTTGGACGACGCGGGCGATCGCGGCCCCGGGGGGTGCGTGGCGAGGACGACGCACCGACCGGGGCAAGATTTCGCCGCGATTCGCTCGGATTTCCAGGGCTATGCTAAACGTTACCCCGGCTGAGTCAAGCAGGCTCCGCCCCGGCGCTCGCGGCGGAACACCAGGCGCCACGCCCGGCTCGATCGCCACGGGCCACCTGCGCCAACGATTCTGTTCCGTCGCTCGGGAACCCGCGGCACCCGTCCACCCCGCCGTTGAGAATCCGCCCCTTCTTTCTCACTTGCGAGAACGCAACAAGCTCATCTTCTCGCAACCAGGAATCTGCCGTCTCGAAGATGAGAACGACATTCCCGATAATGAGAACGAATCTTGCCCCCATTTTTTTTGGAGTCGGTGGGGTGCAAAGTGTGAAGACACCGGCTCGGCCGAGAAACGCCCGGTGGCTTCCGGTGTCTTCCATTGGGGAGCGTCTATCCGTTGACGACGGTCCCGCCGTTGGGGTGGAGGATCTGTCCGGCGAGGTAAGAGGCGTCGTCGGAGGCGAGGAAGACGTAGCAGGCGGCGACCTCCTCGGGCTGACCGGGGCGGCCCATCGGAACGTCCTGGCCGAAACTGGCGACCTTCTCGGGAGGGAAGGTGGAAGGGATCAGCGGTGTCCAGATGGGGCCAGGAGCGACACCGTTGACCCGGATCCCCTTCTTGATGAGCTGGCCGGAGAGCGACCGGGTGAAGGTGACGATCGCTCCCTTGGTGGAGGAGTAGTCGAGGAGCATCGGATTGCCCTGGTAGGCGGTGACCGAGGTCGTGTTGACGATCGCGGCGCCCTCTTTCAGGTGGGGCATCGCGGCCTTCGTCATGAAGAACATCCCGAAGATGTTGGTCCGGAAGGTGCGCTCGAGCTGCTCGGCGGAGATCTCCTCGATCGAGTCCTTCGGGTGCTGCTCGGCGGCGTTGTTGACGAGGATCTCGAGGTGGCCGAGCGCGTCGACGGCCTCGCGGACGGCCTTGCGGCAGAACGCCTCGTCGCCGATGTCGCCGGCGATGGTGAGGCATCGGCGGCCCTCGGCCTCGACGCGCTTGCGGGTCTCGGCGGCGTCCTCGTGCTCGTTGAGGTAGAGGACCGCGACGTCGGCACCCTCTCGGGCAAAGGCGATCGCGACGGCCCGGCCAATCCCGCTGTCCCCTCCTGTGATGATCGCCGCCTTGCCCTCCAGCTTCCCCGAACCGCGACGGGGGCGGCCCTCCGACTCAGGCTGCGGGATCATCTCGGACTCTCGGCCCGGCCGCTGGTCCTGGTGCTGCGGCGGCGGTTGCTTCACGGCCATGCGTGGTTGCCTCCTGATGGAGATGGAGAGTGGTTGAGCGCTGATGAAGGAAAGGGCACCCGGAGGATTCCGGATTTCCAATTCCCTACATTCCAGCACGTCCCAACTCACCAATTTTCTTCAACACGTCTTATCCTGTTGTATTAATTATGAAGTTTTGTGCAAATCTGGAGCTTTGATTTTGAATCTGGAATCTGGTCTTCGGAATCCTCCTCCCGGTTCCGCCTCAAAATCGCCGGGAAACGGCGTGCAAACAGAGTGCCCCAATCCGAGGGGCGCAGGGTTTGCACGATCGGATCGTGCAGTGGCGTGGGGATTGGTCCCTGCGCCGGCGGGGCGATCAGGAGGGCTGCTCCGTCAGGATGACCGACCGAGGGATCGTCCCGACGCGTGCCGGAAGGGGTCGATGGCCGGCCGACGCGCGTCTGCCCGGGAGGGAAGACAGATGGGCCTGTTCTCGAGCATGACCTTGAATTCGCTGGACGACCTGTTCGTCTTGCAGTTGCAGGATCTCTACGACGCCGAACAGCGGCTGACCAAGGCGCTCCCCAAGATGGCCGAGGCCGCGAAGACGAAGGAGTTGAAGGCGGCCTTTCAGAAGCACCTGCGCGAGACCGAGCAGCATGTGACCCGGCTGGAGAAGGTCTTCAGCATCCTGGGGATCTCGGCGCGGCGGGAGACCTGCGAGGCGATGAAGGGATTGATCGCCGAGGGGGACGAGGTCATCAGCGCCGGCGGATCGGACGCTGTCCGCGACGCCGCCCTGATCGCCGCGGCGCAGCGGGTCGAGCATTATGAGATGGCCGGATACGGGACCGTCCGGACGCTGGCCGAAGAACTCGGCCAGAAGGAAATCTCCCGGATCTTGCAGGAGACGCTGGAGGAAGAAGGCGCGGCCGACAAGAAGCTCACCGAGATTGCCGAGGCCCGCGTGAACACGAAGGCCGCGTCGGCGAAGGCCTGACCTTTCGAGCGTCGTCTGTTTTCCGTCGTCCGTCTCGGGGAAACCCTGGAGCTTCCGTGTGGACGGACGACGGATTCCGGTGCTGAACCCGGAAGCGAATTAGCTGATCCCTCCGAGCCGCCCGGTGGAGTCGCCGAGCCGGGGAACGTCGGAGACGCCCATCCGGTCGAGGAGGCTGAGGTAGATGTTGTTCATCGGCTGGGCGTCGATCTCGAGGAACCGGCCACCGGAGAGCTGACCGCCGCCGCTCCCGGCGAGGACGAACGGCAGGTTGTTGTGGTTGTGGCGGTTGCCGTCGCCGTTCCCGCTTCCGTAGACGATCATGGAGTTATGCAGGATGGATCGGCCGTCGACGTCCTTCGCCGCGTCGAGCTTCTCGAGGAACCGACCGAATTGCTGCATGTACCAGAGGTCGATCTTCGCGATCTTCGCGAGCTTTTCCTTGTCGCGCTGGTGATGCGAGAGGTTGTGGTGTCCGTCGTTGACCCCGATGTCGGGGAAGGTCCGGTTGCTCGATTCGTACGAGAGGAGGAACGTTGCGACCCGGGTCGAGTCGGTCCGGAAGGCGAGGAAGAGCAGGTCGTACATGAGCTGGACGTGCTCGAGGAACGTCGAGGGGATTCCGGCCGGGGTCTCGCAATCGGGGTCGGGGGTATCGCGGAACCGCTCGGCGGCCTGGATCCGGCGCTCGACTTCGCGGACGCCGGTCAGGTACTCGTCCAGCTTCTTGCGATCGCGAGCACCCAGTTCGCGGCCGAGGTCGCGGGCGTCGTCCTGGACGAAGTCGAGGATGGATCGCTGCTGTTCCAGCCGCTGGCGGAAGCTCTGGCGGCGTTCGCCGCGGTCGCCGGCGCCGAAGAGGCGTTCGAAGGCGAAGCGGGGGTTGGCCTCGGGGGTCATCGGGAGCGTTGGCGAGGCCCAGGAGAGGTTGAACTGGTAGGCGCACGAATAGCCGGAGTCGCAGTTTCCCGACTTCCGGGCGGCGTCGCAGGCCAGTTCGAGCGAGGGGAACCGCGTCAGGTGGCCGATCTGGCGGGCGGCGACCTGGTCGACCGAGATCCCGGCGTGGATGTCGGCGCCGGCGGTCTTCTTCACCCGAACGCCGGTGAGGAACGTCGAGCAGGCGCGGGCGTGGTCGCCGGGTCCGTCCTTGCCGCCGAAGGCGTTTTTCTGGTCGAGTCCGGCGATGACCTGGATCTGGTCCTTCAGCCGGGCGAGGGGCTCCATCGTCCGGTTCAGTTCGAGGGGGTGGGCCTTTTGTCGGGCTCGATCGCTGTCCTTCTCGTCCTTTTTCGGCCACCAGTGGTCGAGGTTGACGCCGTTGGGGATGTAGACGAAGGCCATCCGGAGCGGGGCACCGGTCGCGGTGGTCGCCGGGATCGGGGCGCCCGACGCACCCGCGAGGGCACCCCGGCCCAGCATCGACTCGAACGCCGGGAGGGCCATCGAGACACCCGCCGCACGGAGGAACCGGCGACGATTCAGGGCCCCGTCGCGCATCTGATCTGGTCTCATGATCTCAACGTCCCGTCATGTCGCAGGGAGGGATCGATTCACCACAGAGGGCACAGAGGACACAAGAGGGGTCGCAGGGAGGGATCGATTCACCACAGAGGGCACAGAGGACACAGAGGGAATACGGAGGAGTGGACCTGTTCGAACTCTTCTTCGTCTCTGGGCTCTCTGTGTCCTCTGTGGTGAATCATCCCCGGAACAGATTGGGATTACGGACGACTGGCTATCCGAGCATTCCGCCGGCGCTGGAATGGCGGCGACTCGATCACGCCCATCAACAGAGCGGAGAACTTCCCGCCCGATTGATCGAGGCGGTCGACGATCCGGTCCACGGATTCGATGTCGGTCGGTTCGAGGCCACGGCCGACGGCGTAGGTCAGGAGTTTTCCGGTGACGCACCGGTAGAAGTCGAGCCGGTGCTGGTCGCGGAGGATTTTCTTCAGGTCGCGGACGTCGTGGAAGGCCTCGCCGGTGATGAGCCGGCCGGAGGCGTCGATTGGCTGCTTGCTTTCCTGGTCGCGCCACTTGCCCAGGGGGTTGAAGTGGTCGAGGGCCAGGCCGATCGGGTCCATACGGGCGTGGCACGCGGCGCAGGTCGGCTTTTCCCGATGCAGGGCCATGAGTTCGCGAGTGGTCGGGGTGTGGTCGAGTCCGTCCTTCTTCACGGCTTCCAGCGGCGGGATATCGGGCGGAGGAGGCGGCGCGGGGGTGCCGAGGATGTTGTCGAGGATGAACTGCCCGCGCTTCACCGGCGAGGTCCGCGCGGGGGTGGACGTCACGGCGAGCACGGCGCCCTGGGTCAGGACGCCGCCGCGAGGGCTCCCCTTCGGCAGTGTGACCTTGTGAAGCTCCGATCCCTCCACGCCGGGGATCTCATAGTACTTGGCGAGCCGGTCGTTCAGGAAGGTGTAGTCGCAGTCGATCCATTCCAGAATGCTTCGATCCTCGCGGGCGACATACTCGAACGCCATTTCGGTCTCGCTCCGCATGGCGCGGCGGATGGTCTGAGTCAGGACGTTCCGGGCGGTGTCCGCGCCTCGGAACCGGACCCCTTCGCGAAAGAGGATGGCCCGCTCGTTGAAGTAGAGGCCGTCGAGGTCGCGGATTTCCAGCCACTGGCCGACGAAGTTCCGCGTCAGTTCGTGGGCTTTGGGGTCGGCGAGCATTCTTCGGACCTGTTTCTCCAGGTTGGCCCGGAGTTTTCCCCGCGCAGCGAGGTCGAACAGTTCGTCGTCGGGCATGGTGGACCAGAGGAAGTACGAGAGGCGAGAGGCCATCGCGTACTCGTCGATCGGCGCGTGGGGACGGCTCCCCTGCCCTGGCTCGACCGACTCGATGCGGAAGAGGAATCGGGGCGAGGCCAGCACGGCGGTCATCGCCTGGGCGATCCCCTGCTCGAAGGTTTTCCCCGGCAGGATGTAGACCGAGGCGGCCAGGTCGACCAGGCGGTCGAGGGTCCGAGGATCGACCGGCCGGCGGAAGGCCCTGCGCGCGAAGGAGTCGAGGACCTCGCGAGCATAGGCCCGACGATCGGGATCGGCGTTCGGGGCCTGGTCGCGGGGGAAGAACCGGGCGTAGTTTGGAGGCTGGACCCGATGAGCGGCGTCGAGCGGCCCGATGACCCGGACCGCGACGATCCGGAAGTCGACCCCTTTGCCCTTCGGTTCGCCCGGCTCGAGGGCCATCGTCATCTTGTGGTCGCCGTCCTTCAGGCGGGCGTCGAACGCATAATGAGACGTCTTGCTCGCCCGGCCATCGTACGAGGCCCGGATGCCGACCCGCTCGTCGAGCGAGAAGGCGACCGAGCATCGCCCCGGGTCGAGCTGGTACGGGGCCTTCACGGCCAGGTCGAGCTCGATCCGGTAGTCTCCGGCCGCCTCGGCGAGGAACGATCGCGAGACCGTCGCGCGCTGGTCGAAGGGCATCAGGTCGCCGGTTTGCCCCTTCGCGGTTCCTCGGAATTCGATCCCGCGATACGAGCGCTCGGGCGCCTTCCGGCCCGATGTCGGCACGGCCTGCTTCACGATCGCCTCGGCCGCCTGGAAGTATTTCTCCAGCAGGAGCGGAGAGACGCTCAGCACGTCGCCGATCGTGTCGAACCCGTAACCGGTGTCGTCGGCCGGGAATTCCTCCTCCGCCTTGAAGTCGATTCCCATCAGGTCGTGGATCGTGTTCCGATACTCGATCCGGTTCAGCCGGCGGACCGTCACCCGGCCCGGGTCGGGGTCGTTCGGGTCGATCCCGAAGACGTCTCGCTTGACCCACCTCGCCAGCGTCTGGACCTCCTCCGGCGTCGGCCTCGGCTTGCCGGCCGGCGGCATGATCCCTGACCGAACGTTCTGGAGCACCGACCACCAGAGGTCCCGACGATTCAAAAGATCGGCGGCCGAGCCCTCGTCGAACGCGACCCCTCCCTTGATCGTCCCCTCGGCGTGGCACCGGTAGCAGTAGTCGATCAGGAGGGGCTCAACGGCGTCATGATAGCGCTCGACCGAGGCCGGCTCGCTGCCCCGGGCCACACCGGCGCCGACCACGATCCCAGCGGCGATGACTCCCATCATCCACAATCGCATAGCCATCCTTCGAATACCATGCACCTGGACCATCCTCCCGCTCGCCGAGGTTTCCGACGCCGTTCATGGTAACAGGATCGGCGGGAAGTTTAACAATGATTTTACCCAGGAAGCGAGACAGACCTTGCCCTTATCTTGATCTCAGCGTCAGTCGATGGCGGATGGGACCGGCTGGGATCATCTTTGCGTGGGAGGGGCGAGCGGCGATCCGTTCGAGTGCGGCGAGAGCATGGGGATTGAGCCGGGTCGCGGCGAGCTGGGCGGGGAGGAAACCTGGGCTACCGGTGTAGGAGAGGCTGAGGGCCTTGTTCAGGACGGTGTGGGGCTTGAGGGAGAGGGTGGCCTGGCCGCCGCTGAGGCCGAGGATGGCGAGGGTTTTCTGTTTTTTTCGGTTGATCTGGAGGAAGAGGGAAACGGAGCCGTTCGGAATGCCGATGCCGGGGGCGATCGGCTGGACCTCGGCGGTGAGGCTCAGGCCGACGAGTTTCCTGCGGCGGAAGACCGGGTGGGGGACGAGGACGATCTGAGTGGCGGCCGGCTGAACGGAGATCGGGACGGACGTCGACGGGCTGCCGGAGCGGTTGGCGTCTCCCGAATAGAGGGCGGCGATCGCGTGGGGACCGGGGTTGAGGACGTCGACGGCGAGGGAGGCATGGCCGGAGGGGTCGACGGCAACCGTGCCGAGTGGTGTGCCGCCATCGACGAAGGTGATCGACCCGGTCGGCGCTCCTGGGGCCGCGACGGCGGCGGTCAGGACGACGGACTGGCCGAAGA
>DAIDJI010000138.1 GCA_027451455.1 Planctomycetales bacterium
ATCTTCGACCTCCCGCCTGCTACGGCTGTCCTTCGGGCGCAGCAGTACAAGCAATACGTCCACCCGGTCCTCCAGGCGTACTGTGCGCGTTGTCATAATGCCGACTATCCCGGGCGATTCCAGCTCGTTCCGACGCGGACACCCCGGCAGCGGACCCCGGATGCGCTCCGGGCGAACCTTGACGCCACGTTGCGTCTCGTTGACCCGGACAATCTCTCGCGAAGCGAGATCCTCACGACGGTTCTACTGCCCCACGGCGGTTCTGTGAACCGTCGTCCCGTCCATCTCTTCTCGGGCTCGAACGATCGGGCGTATCAGATCATCTCGACATGGGTGAACAGTCTGCACACGATAGGACGCGTGGAAGCTCGCTCTGAGCCAGGGACGCCCGATGGCGAGGTTGACGAGCCGTTTGGGGCGGGGCGAAGGCGATCCGGAACGGAGTCGAACGATTCGGTCGCACGCGGCGCGCGGCCCGAGGAGCAGGGGACCTCTCCTGGGATGAGTCGCCCGAACGCCCCCGCACAGGGTGGACCGTACTATCGATACGTCGAGGGGCAGGGGATGCAACCCGAGGATCCCAACCAGGTGGATCCCCGTGAATTCCCTCTACCCTACATGCTTGGCGGCCCGAAGCCGAAGGTTCCCGGGGCGGTGAATCCAACAAGTCCCGACCGGATGCCCTCTCCGATGGTCCCCGCTCCCGACGCGAAAGCGTCGAATCCGAGAGGTCTCGGAAAGGCTCCTGCGGCCGTCGAGGATGACGTTCCGCCGCTTCCCGATACGCCGCCCACTCGGGCTTCCGGGAAGGGGACGGCGAAGAAATCGAAGCCGGTGAGCATCGATCCGAAGTTGCTCCAAAAACTTCTCCAGAAAAACACGAACCGTCCGCCAGGTTCCTGACTCTCTGAGTCGAGGAAGTTGTGAGTCCTCAGGCTTTCCCCCACTACGCTTCAAGCGGAGAGGGCCGGAAAGCCTGATTTATTTCACGGCAGGCGCGGAAAAGAAGTCCTCTTTCGGTACGAGGCGACGGGCCCGCTCGATATCGCGGCGGGAGAGGTCCAACTGTCCGAGCGCCGCGTGGGTGAGGCCGCGGTTGTAGTAGCAGGCGGCCGTCTCAGGAGCGAGGGCCGCACAGACGTCGAACGCCCGTAGTGCCTCCTGGTAACGCCCTCGACGATACGCGCAGAGTCCCCGGGAGAACTGCGTGGCAATGTCCTGCGGGCGGAGCTCGATGGCCCGGTCGAAGGCACGCCCTGCCGCCTCAAGGTCTCCATCCGCCATGAGCGAGCGGCCGAGGGCGTAGGATTCCCAGGCGGTTCGAGGGGCTCGATCGCCGACTGTGGAGGTCTCATGAACGGGAATCCCGAGCGCTCTCTCATACGCGTGCCGCTCATGGGTCAGAACGGGACTTGACCCGAAGAGGTCCTCGGCCTGGTTGAGGATCCGGAGCGCCTCGCGCCGCGCGGCGGGCTGATCGTCGCTTTTGGCTAGCCGGACGTGCAGGTCGGCCAGTAGGATGCCGAGGTCGAGCATGTCGCTGCGGCGGTCCGAAGAGAGGGTGCCTTCAGGCCCTTCGAGACGTCGGATGACGTCGAGGCGGGAATCCCAGGTTGTCTGAAGGCGACGCTCGAGGGACTGAAGGGTCGGACCCGGCTCGATCGGGGCCCCGTAGAGAAGCCGCAACTGGCTAACCGCTGCGTGCAATTCACCAGCGAGTTTTCCTCGTCGGGCCCTGGAGAGCTGGGTTCTCAGGTCTCGGCGGAGAGCTTCGAGTCGGTCGGAATGCAGACCGTTACCGAGGAGCCAGATGTTCCCGAGCGCGGAGAGGCCCTGCCTCACCTCGATGGTCGCAGTCGCGAGGTCGCCGTGGTCGATATGTCGGCGGCCCTCGGCCAGCATGGTTTCGGCCTGCCGGAGTCGACGCCCTTCGTCGACGACGACCAGGACGCCACCAACGACGACTGTCGCGGCCAGGGCAATCGCCGTGCGCACCAGCCGCAAGGAAAGGCCTGGATGGCGTCGGCACCACTTCCGGCCGCGCTCGATCAGGCTCCGGTTCCGGACGCCTCGGAGCGGGAGGTCGGTCATGTGGCGGCGGAGGTCCTCGGCGAGCTGGCCGGGGTTGGGGTAGCGACCGCTCGGATCGTCGGCGAGGCACCGGGCGAGGATGTCTCCCAGCCCGACCGGGACACTGGCCGGTCGTCGGAACTGGATTGGCGCGACCGGGTAGGGGCCTTTTGCCGTCACCCCTCCGACCATCTGGTAGAGCACGAGTCCGAGCGCGTAGAGGTCGGATCGACCATCCACCGCAACACTGATCGGCCGGCCCTCCTGGATCTCCACCATGGCGAGGCGATGTTCGGGGGCCATGTAATGGGGTGTCCCCCCCAGCCATCGGCGGCCGGTTTCCGTGGGGGTGATCGGTGGCTGCGCCAGGTGGAAGTCGAGAAGCATCGGGGTGGCGTCGGCCGCGAGCAAGATGTTTGACGGCTTCAGGTCCAGGTGGACGAGGCCGCGTCGATGCGCAAAATCCAGTGCGTCGGCCAGGCAAGCCCCAATCCAGCAGACGGCCTGCTGGTAAGTCGCGCGGGCCAGGAACGCCCGCGCCGGCCTCTGGTCCGTGATACCGATCGGCGATTCGGCCCGAGAAGAGTCGATCGCATCCAGGATGTGCCGACCCGTCCGGCGTGGAATCGGGATTCCTTCCAGCTCGGCCAGTATTCGCGAAAGCGGTATCCCGCCGAGATAAGGCATGCAGAGCAAACGTAGATCGAGCGACTCGACGTCCTGGACACAGTAAAGAGGAACGATGTTCGGGTGTTGCAACCGTGCCAGGGAGAGATGTTCTCCCCCGTCGCGCGGAGTCAGCTTCACCACGACCGTTCGATGAGCCAGGTTCGGCTGATCGGCGAGAAAGACAGCGCCCCGAACGCCCCGTCCCAACGCGGCGATCAGTCGGAATTCGCCGATCGTCTCGCCAGGACCCGGGAAGACATGGGGCCCTCGCTCGCGAGAGTTGGGCAGAGAGTCCTGCGTCCTGCGATCGAGCGAGGGGTCGAAGGAGACCGACCCGGTAAACCGTGGCGCCTCGAATTGCGAGAAGAGGTTTTGCCCGGGCCCATCGGGATCGAAGCCCGTTGCCTCGAACCGCGAAGTCGAGTTCTCGGAATCCGACGAGAGGTCGGCCACGATCGACCCATCGCCCGCCGACGGATGGCCGTCGACGGGCGGGATCACCACAGAAGAATCGGGCACGTCAAGGCGGGATCGCCTCGACGCGTCGAACCCACCGTCATCGGGGACCGATCGCGACGCGGGCCCGACTGCGAGCGTGCTTTGTGTCCTCGCATCCGTTTCCATCGGTGCTAGACCCTTGTGAGCGGCTCGGGAAACAGGAGCGATGGCATCTCACCGATCACTGGAGAGAACGGATCGAGCCGCTCCTTCCGGCCCAAGAAACCAGCCACAGCACCGGCCGCGGAACCGACGACCGCCCCGGCCAGCCAGGGCCACGTTCCGTCGCTCATGAGCATCTCGGTGATCGAATGGCTCATGGCGTCGATCCGTCCCAGGCAATGATCCAGCGCAGTATCGAGCCCATTGAGGTCGACCGGCAGTGAGTCGACCAGCGAGGCGACGGCCTCGGCCATCCCTGATTCGGCGAAGGTTGTCGAGTCTTCGCTCGGGACGGCTGAGTCACCCATTGGGACCGCCGTTTCGTCCTCAGCAAGGGCCTGACCGGAATGGCGAGGCCGGCTTCCCTGGGCACCGCTCGAAGTCGTGCCGCTGGCCGAAGTCACTCCCTGTGGAAGAAGCCCCCTCGCTGGACTCAGGGAAATGGGGGCCATCGCCTGGGCAAGTCCTGGCCCGACGACGCCATTCGACACCGGCGCAGCCGACGGCACACTCGACGCCGAGGACCCCGACGCCGAGTTACTCGCGATCGACTGCGGGCCCATCGCCGATGTGGCCGAGATCTCGACGGTTGAAGCGGTGTCAATGGCAGGCCCCTGGACCATGCCCAGGGCCGTCGCCGATGGAACTGCCGCGACGTTGAAGACCGAACCTGGCGCGCTCCCAGAAACGATGGGACCCTCCGGCGCGGCCGGCGTGGTCACCCCGCCTCCCAGGGAAATGCTGGCGCTCGAAGCCGCAGTGGAATGATTGCCCTGATTGGGCTGGCCAACCGGTGAGCTGGCGGGGCTCCCGCCGTCCGTTGAGGATTCCAGCGGGCTCGAAGTGCTGCCGCCCGAGTTCGATCCGGTGCTCATCGAGTCGGTCACCACCATCGAAGGGATGATCGACGAGGTCGTTCCCGATGAACGGTCGCTCGGCTGCACCGTCGACGGAACAGGACTCGGGGAGATCGAGCCGTCTCCTGTGGAATTCGTGGAGTCGGTCGAGGAATTCCCGCCCTGGCCCGAACCCTGTTGCGCGGCTTCCGGGCCGTTTCCTTCCGTCTTGCCCGAGGAGGGCACTGGCGGCGGATTGTTGACTGGACCAATCGGTGCCCCACTCGCCGACGCACCATCGCCGGACGTCTCCGCACCGCTACCCGAGCCGTCCGAGGCATGGGGATCGCCCGTCTGGCCAGGCTGGTGCGGATCGCCGGACTCTCCCGTTGGATGGGGATTCCCCTTCGAGGCAGGACCGGACTGGTTGCTGGGACCACCGGTCGCCAAACCTGGTCCGGGGCCGGCTGGAGGAGGGGGAGGATTTGCGGGACCATCCGGGACCTGGCTGGACTCGGGACCGCCCTTGCCAGCCTGGCCCGGCGGGGTGGGATGATCCGTCGAGGCGGGGCCGCTTGGTGGCGCCCCAGGCCCCTGAGCGACCGAGGTCATCGCCGGCCCCGGGGAGGAAGACTCGTTTCCGCGCTGTGACTGGCCAGGGGAATCGGATGCTGATGGAGGCGTGCTTATGCCCGAACCTCTTCCTCCCTGCGGATTCGCGTCCCCAGAATCGTTCGGTCCACCGGGTTGTCCAGGCCCACCCTGCATCGTCGATGGACCGCCGTGCCCGCTGGTATCCGAGGTCGAGGGCGGGTCCGTCGCCCCGGGCTGCGGGCTGTTCTCGGCTGGGGCCGGGGGTAATCCGTGCCCGTGCCCTGGACCGAATCCACCGGCCGACAGCAGACGCCGGCCCTCCATCGCCTCAAGCGAGATTACGTACCGTCCACGGGAACGTCTCAACCGCCTTGACCCCCGCGCAGAAGGGTGGTCGTGGCTCCATGAAGAGCATGCGAGCAAAACCACATCCGGCTCCTTTTGGAGAAAGACACCTGATGACGATGTCACACAGAAGGAATAGGCGCGTATCAGTCTGTGTCTCTGGGAGCGAGATGGTAAAGTTTCCAATATTTCGCTTCTTGCAAACGTAGGGCCAAATTGATCCTGGCCTATCCTGCTCCGGCGGGCCTCGTAGAAGGTATCGATTGAGTGGCGCTATGCGTGGTTGTTTGGGCGAGTAGAATGGATTTGATCAAGCCTGGATGCGAGCGCCATTTCATGGGCCTGAGTGAGGGATCAGGAAGAGGAGGGAGCAGTGAAGGGCCGGAGGGCCTCGGCCATCGACTGGGCCGACTTCCATCGGTCTCGCGGCTGCTTCTGGAGGGCCTTCAAGAGGACGCGCTCCAGTCCCTCAGGGGCATCGGGGCGGAAGGCGCGTAGAGGGACCGGCGGGTTCTGGAGGATAATCTCGTATGAGCCGGGCTGGCGGGGGTCGAAGCCCAGGTAGGGGTATCGGTTCGTGAGCAAGTAGAAGAGCGTGGCGCCCGCGCTGTAAATGTCGGCCGGGGCGCGGGTCTCGCGGAAGTTGCGAATGTGATCGGGCGAGATGAAGCCGATCGAACCGCCAACGTCTCCCTGTCGGGTCAAGGTTGTGAAGCCCTCACTCTCGTCAAAGCTCTTGGCGAGCCCAAAGTCCGTAAGCTTGACTCGGGGCCGATGCGAGGGACCGAAGACAAGAAGGTTCGACGGCTTGATGTCGCGGTGAACGTAGCCCTTGGAGTGGGCATACTCGAGAGCGGAGAGGAGATGGCGACCGATCATCGCGGCCGAGGCGATTGGCAACGGCTGATTCAGGGACCGGGTCCACTCCAGAGCGTTCTTCCCTGCGACATACTCCATGACGAGCTGATACTGGCCATCGATCTCGAAGAGTTCGTAGAAGGCGACGATGCTCGGGTGGGACTGGCCGCCGGGCATCAGCAGATCGCGAAGAACTTCGATCTCGCGACGGAAATAGCCACTGGCCTTCTCACCGATGTTACACGAGGAGCTCATCATCTTGATGGCAATTGGACGGTTCTTCGAAAGTTGCCGGGCGCGAAAGACCTCGCCCATGCCGCCCCCGCCGATCCATTCCTCGATGAGGTAATCGGGGTGGGTGCGGGGGAATCTCGCCCGTCGAGCCTCGCATTCGGCGCAGAGCCAGATATCCAGGCGGGCAGGTGTGCTTCGGGCGGAGAGCGGCGAGGCGCCATCGCCAGGTATCTGAGCCATCGAGATCCGCTTGCTGCACCCCGCGCAAAAGGTCATCGGGGTGCCGTCCGCCGACGATTCGCTGAAGTGGATCACGAATTGACTGTCGCCTGCGGAGATCACGTCACCCTCGCGGAGCTGGACTCGCTCGACGCGGAGGCCGTTCACCTTGGTGCCATTCGTGCTACCGAGATCCATCAGGTGGCAGAGTGGTGGCTGATTCTCGATCCGGAAATGCTGACGGGAGAGCAACATATCGCCGGTCATCGGGAAATTGACCTGCGAGGACCGTCCGACAAGTAGGGCCTGTCGGTGGTCGATCAGATATTCCTGACCCTGATGGGGACCGGACGTGACGCGGATCACCACCGCCATCGCAAGCTCCCGCGGACCAAGGTATCCATTTCTTTTTTACTACGTTCTCCTTGTGGAATAAACCCTCTCCCCTGAAATTCGGGGCACTCGAATCTCAAGAATCGGCCGACCCCGCAGGCTGCGCGGGGGCGTGGCCGCTGGTCGCCAGTTCACGAAGACCCCGGAGGTCGATCTTCCCGGTGGCGGTGATCGGGATTTCATCAACCTGGATGAAGTCACGGACGGAGGGGATCCAGAGTCGAGGGATCCGACCGTCCATCATTCGGTGATGGACCTCAGTCGGGGACATCCCCAGATCGGTGTAGAGGACGCAAAGCCGCTCACCGTGCTTGTCATCCGGGACCCCGGTCACGGCAACGTGATGCTCGTCGACTCCGGTCAGCTCCATCAGGGCCGATTCGATGAGAATGTGCGGGACCATCTCACCGGCGACCTTCGAGAATCGGCTGAGGCGGTCGGTGATCCGGAGGAAGCCATCTTCATCCAGGGCGCCGAGGTCTCCAGTCGTGTACCACCCATCCGAGAGGACTCGCGCAGTCGCCTCGGGACGGTTCAAATAGCCCATCATAACCTGCGGCCCACTGACCTGTATCATCCCCTCGGTCCCTGGCGCGAGGTCCTCGCCCGTCTCGGGGTCGACGGTCTTGATGCGTGTGCCGGGCATCGGCAGTCCGACCGTACCCAGTCGATTGCCATCGACGCTTCGGCCATCGCGGAGCTGGACCGACTCGGGGACGTTCACCGCCACGACGGGCGAGAGTTCGGTGCAGCCGTAACCTTCGAGTGGGCGGATACCGAGCGTTCGTTCGATCTCCCGGGCCAGTTCGGGCTTGAGCTTCTCAGCGCCGAGGATCAAGTGAGTGAGCTTTGCGAACTGCTTTGCCTCGCAGGTCTTGAGGTAGATCCGCATGAACGAGGGGGTCCCGATCAGGAGCGTAACCCCGTGATCCTCACAGAGTTTGCCGACGTTCCGGGCATCGAGAGGGTTGAAATGGTAGACGACCTTCTTACCGAGCGCCAGGGCCGTCCAGATGGTGACGGTGAATCCGAAGGCGTGGAAGAAGGGAAGGATTCCTAGCACGACGTCATCGGGTTTCATTTGCACTTGCTGATCGATCTGGTGGGCGTTGCTGAGGATGTTCCGGTGCGAGAGCCGGACGCCCTTCGGATCGCCGGTCGAGCCCGAAGTGAAGATGATCGTCGCCTCGTCGTCGAGCCGGTTACCGCGAAGTCCGGGGAGGAACATCGGCAGGGCGGCCAGGGGGACGGCCTGTGAGACGGCGGCGGCCCAGAGCTTATCGGCGAGTGTGACGCGGGCGGGCAGGTCTTCGAGCAGAATCAGTTCGGCGCGGGGGGTGATCTTGAACTTATCGAGGGCGCGGCCCGACGTGATGACGTGGGTGATCCCACACTGCTCGATGGAAGAATCGACGACGGACTGGCTCGCCGAATAGTTCAGATTCACCGGGATCCTTCCCCAGAGCGAGACCGCCAGGTTCGCCATGGCCGAGGGGGCGACGGGTGGGACGAAGAGTCCGACGTGCGAGGCGTTGCCCCAGGTACGCGAGAGGACCCGTCCCATGGCCAGAGTGCGCAGGAAGGTCTGGGCGTAGGTATAGGAGACACCGGTACTGTCGCAGATGGCAACGCGTCCGGCGTGGCGGCGGGCGGCATGCACGAAGGCCGAGGGGAGCGAGACCCAACTTTCGGGGAGCGGTAAAAGCTCCTGCCAGGGTTCATACTGCCTGGAGTCCCGAGCTTCGCCGCGCGGTTCCGCCGCCGTGGTCATGGAAACTGCTCCCGAGGTGGGCCTCGCGCGATGCGAAATGTTGGATGGCCGGTGCGCACAACACCTTAAGCGAGTTTGTCCCCCCATTCAACAAGGGACTCGCCTGGATTGGTGCTTCTCCCGACTCATCTCGATCCCTCGGGCGAAACCCGGGCCGATTGGGCCGGCCGCCCGAGTCGGCTCAGACTCCGGCGCCCACGGGTGCCGATTCGAGGCGTGTGACTTCCTCCTCGAACCGGAAGCAGCGCAGGCCGTTGGCCTGCTCGATGAGGAGGATCACCGGCTGGCGACGTTCCGAGATCCGCTGGACGACCTGTCCAGAGGCCTCGTGCCCGGTGTTGAGGCGAAATCGGACCGGCTCGCCGACCAGAATGGAACCGTTCATGGGGATCACCTTCCCTGGAATCGGAGGGGTTGTGCCATCCTGCCCCCAGCCGAGCGACACTTTAGCCTATTCCGGAATTTTGTCAGCATCAATTCTCAGGGGGTCCGCAACCGGCTTCGGATGCCGGATCTGCTTGACTCCCCCCAGGACCTGTCTACAACGTTGATCGTTCAGGGGATAGGATCTTTGTACCATGATGTCTCCTCGATACGGGGTCAGGGCGTCAGTCGCATCGGGCCTGAATCCCCGGGACAAACCCGTCCGCGAGGGTCGCGGGGGGTCTGGTGATGTTGACGAGCCCGAGGCACGCGTCCCGTCGTAGTGCAGTCGGGTCGGTGCGTACGTGGAGGCTTCATGTCCGCGACGAAAGAGGTCGTGATCATCGGGGCGGGGCCAGGCGGGCTGGCATCGGCGATGCTCCTGGCCGCGGCCGGGTATCGCGTCAAGGTGCTGGAGCGTCGGGGACGGGTCGGCGGACGGACCTCGGCCATCGCCGAGGACGGCTTCCGCTTCGATCTCGGCCCGACCTTCTTCCTCTATCCCCGCGTCCTGGAGGCGATCTATCGGGCCGCCGGGCGCGAACTTCGTCGGGAAGTGGACCTGGTTCGGCTTGATCCGCAGTATCATCTCGTCTTCGGAGGCGGGGGCGAACTGAAGGCGACGGGCGACATCGAGCGAATGTGCCGGGAGATCGCCCGGCTCTCGCCCGAAGACGCCGCTCAATTCCCGCGATTCCTCTCGGAAAACCGTCGGAAGATGGACCTCTTCCGGCCGATCCTCGAATCGCCTTTCCTGAAATGGACAGACCTGGTCCAGCCTCACCTGGCCCGCGTCCTGCCGACGCTCCGGCCGTTCCATTCGCTCGACGCCGAACTGCGTCGATATTTTCAGGACCAGCGCGTCCGGCTGGCGATGACGTTCCAGTCGAAGTATCTGGGGATGTCGCCGTTCCAGTGCCCGAGCCTCTTCTCGATCCTCTCGTTCATCGAGTACGAGTATGGCGTTTTCCACCCCATCGGCGGCTGTGCCGCGGTCAGCGAGTCGATGGCCGAG
>DAIDJI010000139.1 GCA_027451455.1 Planctomycetales bacterium
ATCGACCGAGGCCAGGGCGTCTCGGCCGGCGGCACCGTTCTTGCACCCGGAACCCGGTTGACAGAAGGAAATCACTCAATCGGCTCCGTTCTTCCGGAAGGAGACCTACCGATGACGCTCCTGGAGATGGCCCTGGGACTTGGGATGATCGCGCTGGCAGGCACGCTCGCGATCGCGCAGGACTCGGCCCCGAAGCCGGCCCCGGCCGGGAAGGCCTGCACGCCCGAGGACCTCGTTGGACGGTATTTCATCATCTCGGGCGAGAAGTACGGCATGGAGGAACCCGAAGACAGGGTCAAGGGGACGGTTGTCACGTTTACCAGGGACGATGTTCTCGTCGCGGACAAGGACAAGAAGGAGTTGTACTCGGCGACGTACAAGCTCGACTCGTCGACCAACCCGGCGACAATCCTGATGACCAGCCGGGTGCGGGGCTCTTCGGGCGAGGAGGCGCGCGGCCTGATCGAGCTGGAGGGCAAGAACCTCCGGTTGATCTACGCGCTGCCGACCGGAGAGATCCCCCGCGGCTTCAAGACCCGCGAGAAGCAGTTGATGTTCGTGATGAAGAAGGAGAGTTGAGCGAAGGCGTTCCGGAGGATCTCATGACGCGGTCAGACGTCGGAGGATAGGGCCCCGTAGCACGCCGTTGAATTGGTCGATTGCTCTGACCGGATTGACCGGGTAGAACAGAGGCTTGCGACGCCTCGGCTCGTCGCGGTACTCCGGACCATGAAAATCGCTGTTCGCGCCGTCCGGGCCTATTCTCCATGAACCCGAACGACCGCAAGAAGCTGCTGGCGTGGGTGGGGATTTATGCAGCCCTCGCGCTGGCCTGGGTCGCGGTCGCCCGGGGGGTCGTCGAACCGATGCTGGTCGCCAGGCCGCTCGGGCCGGCTGCGCTCGCTCTTCAAGAATACCTGTACGTCCCGCCAGCAATGTTCCTTACCCACGACCTTCTCGGCCAGTGGCGCGAGGTCACGTCGGCGGTCGTGATCGCCATCGCGATGCACGCGGCGATCGTGATGCGGCCGGGTCGGGCGGCGTCGAGGGCGCTGGAAGTCGTCCTGGGCGTGGCCGCCGCGGTGTTCCTCGGTGTCGCGGTGCTGGCCGGATACCGGCAGGATTACTTCTTCTATGAGGAGATCTGGTATCACGTTCTGCGTGGCGAGGACCCCTGGTTTCTCGTCACTGGGATGCTCGGCCAGTATCCGCTGAACGCCTATGGACCGCTCTTTAATCTTTTTGCCGGAGCGGCCTGGATCAACCCGAGGCTGCCCCGGCTGCTCGGGGCCTTCGCCTACCTGATGTTTGCCGCCGCGACTTGCCGGGCGTTCGCCGCGAGAACTTCAGGGCGTGCGATCGCCTGGCTGGCTCCTCTGGTCCTGCTGGCGAACCCGTATCCGTGGATCGAGGCGGCGTTCTACGGCCACTTCGACGTGATGGTGGCGCTCGCGACGCTCGCCGCCGACCGGGCGCGCGAGCGGGGGCGCGAGGCGCTCTCGGGGCTCTGGCTGGCGGCCGGTGTCCTGCTGAAATACTTGCCGATCGCGCTCCTACCGATCCTCGCCGACGATCGCGACGATGTTCGGAGCCGCCGGTTCCCGTTCCGTCGTCGATTGCTGGCGACGGCGATCGTCGGGATCGCGGGCGGGATGGCGATCGGGGCGCTGGTCTGGGGCCGGTCGACGTTCCGGCCGATAGGGCTCGCGGCGACGCGGCCGGCGATGGGTGCATCGCTCGCCTGGGCCATTCGGGGCCCGCGCTCGATGCTGGCGGGCACAGAGCTCGCCGTGAACATTGAGACGTTCTCGACCCTGGCGCAGCTCGGGGCGATCGCGGCCGCCTGGCGATGGTCGAGGGTGCGTCGACCGGCGATCGAGGCGGCCGTCCTCGCGGCCGTGATGGGGCTGGTCGTCTTCTACCGGGTCGGCTATCCGCAATATCAGATGTCGCCGTTCGTGCTGGGCTGGGCCTGGCTGCTCGACGGGTGGGACCGGCTCAGGCTGCGGGCGGTTCCGGCCGTCGCGGTGGGGCTGTATACCGCCTGGATCGGCGCGGTCGACACGTTCTACCTGCTCGACGACGTCTGGCGGCTTCCGGTCGGCTGGCCCTGGGTCGAGGAGACGGCCGGGTTCCTGATCTTCCTGCTGGGCGCGGGGGTGGTGGCGTCGGTGGTCGCGGCCGAGCCGGCGGGCCCTCGCGAGGACGGATCGAGCCGGGTGCGGGAGGGACCGATCGAGGAGGCTCGCACATGAATCGGGGTGTTCGGATCGTCGAGGTTGCTTCGCCCTTCGTCTGGATCTGGACGATCGCGGGATGCGGCCCGCCGGAGATCGGACCGCCTCCTGGGCCGCCGCCGGGCGCCCGAGGGACCCCGATGCACCGATCGCCCCCGATGACGCCGATCGCGATGCCGATCCCCCGGCCCGCCGCTCCCGATCAGTCGGCGATGCCCGAGGTGGTCCGTGCGAACAATGCGCTCGCCGTCGAACTCTACCGGGCCCTGCGAGCCCGCCCGGGGAACCTGCTGATCGCGCCCCCCTGCGTGACGACCGGCCTGGCAATGCTCCGCGCCGGGGCCCGCGGCGAGACGGCCGACGAGATCGACCGGGCCCTCCACCGGAGAGGCCCGCTCCCCGACGGCGGGGTCGCCGCGATGCTCGGCCAGGTCAACGCCGACGGCCCCGACGCGACGTTCCAGGTCCGCCTGGCCTCGACCGCCTGGCTACAGCAGGGATACCCGATCCGCGAAGACTTTCACCGCGCCCTCCGCGCGACCTTCGCGGTTGCCGAGGACCCTCTCGTCGATTTCGTGGGCCATCCCGACCGCGCCGCCGCCCTCATCAACGACTGGATCGCCCGGCGAACCGGGGGCAAGATCGATGACGTCGTCTCTTCCGAATCGGTCCGAGCCCCCGCCCGGATGGTGCTGACCTCCGCCCTGTATTTCCGTGGCCAGTGGGTCGAGACCTTCTTCGAGGAGGCCACGCACGACGCGCCTTTCCACTCCTCGCCCGCCTCGGAGATCACCGTCAGGATGATGTCGCTTCACTCGTACATCAAAACACTCTCCTACGCGGATCGCGGCACTTACCGGGTCGTCTCGATCCCGTGCGGCCGGGGCGCCTTCTCGATGGTGATCTTCCTGCCGGACGCGATCGACGGGCTCGACGCGATGGAGTCGGCCCTGGGCGCCGAGGGGATCGAGGCCGACCTCGCCCGCCTGAAACGCCCCGACGAGATCCGGCTGAAGCTGCCGAGATTCCGGCTCCGGACGAGCGACGACCTCATTGGGGCGCTCCGCTCGTTGGGGATCGCGCGGGCGTTCGATCGACCCCGCGCCGACTTCTCGGGGATCAACAGCCGGCGCTCCGACCTGTTCCTCTCGGGTGTCCGGAGCAGCACGTTCATCGACGTGGACGAGAAGGGCATTGAGGCCGCGGGCGTGACCTGGGTGGTCGCCGCCGACTCCTTCGGCGACGAGGTGCCTGAGGTCGTGGTGGATCACCCGTTCCTCTACGCGATCCGCGACGATCGCTCGGGAATCTTGCTGTTCCTCGGCCGAGTTGTCGATCCTGGGACGGACAAATCTTGGTGAGGTAACGGGGCGGGGGTACCCCTCGAGAGACCGACATCGTGGATACTCGGGATCGAACGGCCTTGATCCCGTAGCCCGTCCTCAGAGGCGGTTTGAGCCGGTGCGAGGACGGATTAGGATAGCGAATGGAGGCTGCCGCTCTGGCCGGCCGAGGACGTCGTGGTCACCGCCGAATTCGAGGCGACCTACCGCATCTTCCGTATTCCGACGGTTTTACTCGAATCCGAAGGGATCCCATTATGTCCTCCGTCGCTCAACACCCGATCGAGGGCGGCACGCCTGATGGGGCCGATCGCGGCTCAGTGCAGGCTCTCGCCGGAGCCTGGCCGGCTAGTCCCGTGACGATTCTCGCGACGATGGCCGTCGGGGCGTCGCTTTTCCGGATTGTCCTTGTTGATCCGGAGCTCGCAAGGGGCGTCTTTGTTCGCTACGGATGGCCATTCTCGGGGTACTTCGCGGGCCCCATCGCGGCGGCGGCGGACGCGGTGATCGCGGTCTCCATCCTGGCGTCGACCTGGATGATTACCCAGACCGGGCTTATCCTGCTCGGTCGGTCCACGAACCTTCGCAACCTCCGCCACCTCGTCGGCATTGTGATCGCGAGCGCCTTGCTCCTGGGACTCTACCGGTTGAGGAGCGAGTTTCTCGCCGAGTTGTTCATCCTTTCCTACAATTACGGTTTGGCCAGTTTCCTGATGCTGGTCGGTTGCCAATTCTTCCGCATCGAGCTACCCGGCCGCGATCGCCCGAGGTAACGGCAGAACCCGCCGGGTCACGCGCCGCCGCCGCAGATCTGCGCGACCTTGGACGTCCGATGCTCGCCCAGGACGGTCCGGATCGTCCCGGAGCTGGAGCGCATCACGATCGACTCGGTCGTCGCCCCGCCGGTCGAGAACCGGACGCCCTGCACGAGCGCCCCATCCGTGATCCCGGTGCAGGCAAAGAACACATCATCGCCCTTCACGAGATCATTCACCGTGAGGATACGGTCGAGATCGTATCCGGCCTCGATCGCAGCCTGGCGCTCGCGGTTGTCGCGGGGATAGAGCCGGCCCTGGAGCGCGCCGCCGAGGCATTTCAACGCCGCCGCAGCGACGACCCCCTCGGGCGTCCCGCCGATCCCGAAGAGCAGGTCGCGGCCCGAGCCGGGGCGCGCCGCGGCGATCGCGCCGGCGACGTCGCCGTCGGGGAGCAAATACACCCGAGAGCCCAGTGCCCGGACCCGACGGACGACTTCCTCGTGCCGGGGCCGGTCGAGGATCACGACCGTCACCTCGCGCACCGCGAGGCCCTTCGCCCGCGCCACGGCACGGATGTTGTCCTCGATCGGAGCATTGATGTCGATCACGCCAGCGGCCTCACGTCCGGTCGCGATCTTCTCCATGTAGACGCAGGGGCCCGGGTCGAACATCGTCCCCCGGGCCGAAACGGCGACCACCGAGAGCGACCCCGGCAGGCCCTGCGCCACCAGCCGCGTCCCGTCGATCGGGTCGACCGCCACGTCGACCTCCGGCCCCGAGCCGGTCCCGATCTCCTCGCCGTTGAAGAGCATCGGTGCCTCGTCCTTCTCCCCCTCTCCGATCACCACCACACCGGCCATCGGCACGGCGTTGAAGAACAGCCGCATCGCGTCGACGGCGCCGCCGTCGGCCGCGTTCTTGTCGCCGCGCCCCACCCAACGCGCAGCGCCCAGCGCCGCCGCCTCGGTCGTCCGGACCAGGTTTAGCGCCAGGTCGTTCTCGGGCATCGGGTCTAACCGTCGTGTGACACTCGCGGTCGCCGACATCGTACCCCTCCAGGTTTTTGAATCTATTATTGATGAATTATTATTTTAAATATCCAAGAATCAGGATTTCAGATTCCAGGCAGGTCCCGGATCGCGTCAAGGCGGGGTAGGGCGTCAGGGTAACTCTCGAATTCGGAGGTTGCGGAACTCGACCGGGGCACCCTCGGATTCGAGGCAGAGGTAGCCCGTTGCCGGGGTGCAGCCGTCACCGCCGGAGACCTCTTCGCCGTTTACCCAGAGCCGGATCTCGCCATTGATCGCCCGGATGTAATAGTGGTTCCACTCGCCGACGCCCTTGCTCCGCTGCTTGGTGGGGAAGCTTCGGCTGCCGTCGGGCGAGACGGGTGGGAAGGGCCGCATCTTCGACGTTCCGACCGGGAAGACGTCGCCGTTCGTCGTGAACCAGTCGGCCTTCTTGCCGGTCTGCTTCTCGTATTGCTGGGTATAACCGTGGTCGAGGACCTGCACCTCAATCCCGCCGCGCGGGAGTTGGTTCGGCTTGATCCCCTGAAACGCCGAGTCGGGGGCCCAGACGAAGATTCCCGAGTTGCCGCCCAATTGCAGGTGCCGCCACTGTGCGACCATCTCGAAGTTCTTCACCGGTCGGACTGTCCGGATCACGCCGACTGGACGGCCCGTGCAGTGGACCATGTCGCCCTTCCAGCTCCAGGTTTCCGGGCGGCAATTCACCGCCGCGAAATCGGATTCGCCCATCGACCGCCAGCCTGGGCCCGTCCCGTCGACTCGTGCCGAGGGAATCGAACCGGCGCCCGGTACGTCGTCGCAAAGCGCCGGCGCCATCGGCGCCAGGAGCGCCATCGACAGGGCGATCAAACCAACAATCCGTCGGGGCAGGGGGGACGTCATGCATCTTCCTCCGGAGAAACGAATGTCACAAATCGCGACTCTCTCATGATGCCCGCGCAGGACGGCCCGAGCAAGGCGCGACCCCCCTTGTCGGACCACCCCCGGATCGTGTTACCATACCAAACTTCTGACACGATCCTGTCATTGAATGACAGGATTCTGATGAAACGTGCCGAACAGGAGACGAGGCGTGGTGACGAAATATCCGGCCAAACGCGGGTTCACGCTGATCGAGCTACTGGTGGTGATTGCAATCATCGCCGTATTGATCGCACTACTCCTTCCGGCGGTGCAGGCGGCTCGCGAAGCGGCGCGGCGGATCCAGTGCACCAACAATCTCAAGCAAATCGGCCTGGCGCTGCACAACTACATGACGTCGGTCGGGGTGTTCCCGCCTGGGCGATTCAATAGCTACATCGCGGGCGCCGGGAATTGCTGGGGGGCGTACTCACAGCTCTTGCCCGAGCTGGACCAGGCGGCGATCTTCAACTCGTTCAACTTCAACCTGGCGCCGGACAGCACGTCGTCAGCGCTGGCGAACTCGACCGGCTTCCAGACGTTTCTCACGCCGCTGCTCTGCCCATCCGATTCGCCTCCGGTCCTGATTAACGTCGGCGGGCCGTTGTTTGCCACGCACAACTACGACCTCAGTACCGGGTCGGGCTACCCGGTGGTCCAGAGACCTTTCCCGCCACTGACCGGCCAGCCAAACGGCATTTTCTTCGAGAACGCGCGGATCAGCCCAGCGAGCATCACTGATGGGCTCTCGAACACGGTCGGGATCACCGAGACGATCCGGTCGCAGGGGTCGGACACATATGCGAACAATCCGCTGGGCGTCTTCCTGGTGACGGGGAACAACTCGACGACCGGGCCACCGCTGAACACGGATGCCGATTATGCCTCGCTCTGCCTGAGCCTGCCCCCGACAACGCAGCAATTCCAGCACACTCGGGGGGTGCGCTGGCACTACGGGGCGCCGGGGCATACGCTGTACAACCATCTTCGTGCCCCGAACGACCCCCGCCCCGACTGCCGTGGCGGGCTGCCGTTCAGCAACGTTGCGAATCCGTTCTGGGGCTGGATGTCGCTGAACATCGCCGCGCGGAGCCGGCACCCCGGCGGGGTCAACTCGCTGATCTGCGATGGGCACGTCCAGTTCGTGAAGAACTCGATCAACGTGCTGGTCTGGCAGGGACTCGGCAGCCGGAACGGCGGCGAGGTCATTAGCTCAAACGCGTATTGATACTTCGCATCATCGCCCGGCCGGTGCGTCGGCCGGGCGGACGCGGATGTAGCGGTCGGCGAATTGCAGGAACGTCGGCCAGTTCGGGCCGGTCGTGTGGCCGCCCCGGTGCTGTCGGAAGGCCAGGTCGCCCGAGATCAGCGCGGTTTCGACTTCTGGGAACTCGTCGGTGCCAAGGTCCTTCTTGCCGAGAAGGCGATAGACCGGACCGGCGGCGACCTCCGCCAGGAAGCTGCCGCGCTGGTCGACCCACTGCCCCTCGGCGCCCGGGCCCGACGAGGCCCCGTAGCTGACGAAGACCGGCCGGGGCGCGCACAGGGCGATCAATTCGTGGGCGTCGACCGGCAGATCGCCTGGAGTAAGCGGACCGCCGTACTTCAGGAAGTTTCCAGCCATCCAGTGATATTCGCCGGGGCTGGTCAGGTTCTCGACCAACTCGCCGAACCTCCGACGGTGCAGCTTTGCCCCACCCTCGCCGGACGACCCAATGAAGCCGATAGCAAATCGAGGATCGTACGCCATGGCCACCAGCGCTGCCTTGCCGTATCGCGAAAGCCCCTCGATCCCAACCTGCTTCGCATCCACTGCCCGGTCGGTCTCGAAGTAATCGAGAGCGCGGCTTGCGCCCCAGGCCCAGGCGCGGAGTGCGCCCCAGTCGTCGGGCTTGCGCGGCTTGCCCTTGTTACAAAGGCCGATGATTCCACGGGTCAGCCCGGCGCCGTTGTCGGCCTGGATGCTGTTCGGAACGATCACCCCAAAGCCCCAGCCGTGTGCCAGGACCAGGTCGCGCCAGGGCGGAGGTCCGAAGTTGAACCGTCGAGGCCCGCCTTTTTTCGTCGCCGCCTTCGCTGGTGGAGGTGCGGACCTCGGCGCGAGCCAGTCGAAGCCGAACTCCAGCATCACCGGGACGGGTCCCTTCGCCTCAGCCGGGGTCGTCAGGATCAGGACGATGTCGACCTGGATCCCGGGGCATCGCGTGTTGTCGACGCGGCCGATCAGTCGCTTCGTGATCGCGGGGACCTCGCCGACCTTCTCGCGGATCGTCTCCTTGACCTCCCACGTCACCGCGGGGACATTCCTCGGCACGCGGCCATAGACCTCGCGGTCGAAGTCCTCAACAATCTCCGGCCGCCGCTTCTTCCACCATTGCTCGGGCGTGGCGATCTTCTGACCGTCCTTCGCGACCAGCGGATCGGGAAGGGCCCCAGGATAGGGGTTGGCCTTCGATTCCTCGTAGTTCGCCGCGTTGGCACCGCGGGGGTTCATCCCGTTGGCGCCCGGGCGCAGCGACTTGATCCCGAGGGCCTCCATCATCAACTTGTGGTCCTGCTGAGCCGTCATCGGCGGCGGAAGATCATTGGCCGGCGTCGGTGTCTGACCTGCGGCGGGCCCGACGATCGTGGTAGACAGAACCAGCGCTGTGGCGGCGACGAGGGATCGCAACATGGGAGAGTCCCCTTCAAGATGCGGACGACCCGGACGCGATGACCGACCTTTGTAACAGCCGGTGCCGTCCGACGGAAGTTGCGACCGCCAGCTTGCGGCGGCCGTGTCGGGCCCTCGATAATATTCCGGCCATCCGCACGAATCGGTGGGTGGGGTGATCGCCGGGCCTCGGCCGGCGCGCCACGATCGAGGACGACCGGGCGGGAGCCGCGATGCTGTTCGAGCTGCAAGACCTGACCAAGAACTATGGCCGCATCCGAGCGCTCCGGGGGCTCTCGGTCGCCGTGCCCGAGGGTGCTGTCGGGCTGCTCGGACCCAACGGCGCCGGCAAGACGACAATGATCCGCTCGATTCTCGGTCTGGTCGCCGTTGATGGAGGATCGGGGCGAGTGCTGGGGATGGATATCCGCGCCGATCGGTTGGCAATCCGCCAGGCCGTCGGGTTCGTCCCCGAGGACGATTGCCTCTTCCCCGGGATGAACGGGATCGGCGCGGTCGCCTACGCGGGCGAACTGGTCGGCATGCCGACCCGCGACGCCCTCCGCCGCGCCCATGAGGTACTCGATTACGTCGGGCTGGGCGAGGCCCGGTATCGAAAGGCCGAGTCGTACTCGACCGGGATGAGGCAGCGGCTCAAGATCGCTTCGGCGATCGTCCACGACCCGCGCCTCTTGATTCTCGACGAGCCGACCAACGGCATGGACCCCGCCGGTCGTGACGACGTCCTGCGGCTCGCTGTCGACCTGGCGCGGAACAAGGGGATGAGCCTGCTCTTCGCCAGCCATCTATTGCCCGACGTTGAGGCTGTTTGCGACCACGTGATGGTGATCGGCCACGGCCGGTTACTGCTCCAGGGACGAATTACCGAGTTGGAGAAGCCCCACGATCACGAATTCGAACTGCGGGTGAAGGGTGACCCGCGAGCGTTCTCGGCGAGACTGGCCGAGATTGGGATCGTGGCCGAGCCGGTCGACGATCACCTGCTCGTCTCCCTCCCCAAGGGTACCGTTCCGCGAACCATCTGGGAGGCCGCGAAACAGGCAGGCGAGCAGGTGCGTGCCTTCCGTCCGCGCCGGAGCACGCTCGAGGAAGTGTTCCTGGGCGCCGTCGAGGAGGACATCTGATGA
>DAIDJI010000140.1 GCA_027451455.1 Planctomycetales bacterium
AGGTCGAGTGCCCAGGCGCCCGTGACCGGGCACTCGACCACGGTCCATGTCTCGGTCCGGTTGCCATTCGACGCAACCGGGCCACCGAGCGTGATCCCGGCGGATGTCGCAAGTGTGGGCAGCACGGTCCACGAGTAGCCGGCGGGAAGCGTGACGGCGATCGTCGTGCCCGTCGCCAGCGTGTCGCCCGGCGCGGTGCCGCTCCACGTATAGCCGATGCCGACGTTCGTCGCGACTCCGGCCGGAACGTTCACCGTGGGGTTTCTGGGCACGCTGAAACCCTGGCACGGCGTGGAGACGCTGGTTGAGGCGTTCGACCGGCTGCACACTGTCGAGCCCCTGGTCCGGCTCCTGATCGTGGGAGACGGTCCGGAACGTGGGCGGCTCGAAGGCGAGATTGACCGGCGAGGGCTGGGCGGATCGACCGTGTTCACCGGCTCGGTGGCGCCTGAGGAGGTTCCTGGACTGCTCGCCTCGATGGACGCCGCGGTCGCTCCGTACCCGAACCTGAGCCACTTCTATTTCTCGCCGCTGAAGGTGTACGAGTACATGGCCGCCGGCCTCGCGGTCGCGGCGAGCCGGGTCGGCGAGCTTGACGGTCTGATCGAGCACGAGACCAACGGCCTGCTCTGCACGCCGGGCGACCCAACCGGGCTCTTCAACGCCCTGTTCCGGCTCCGTCGCGACCCGGCGCTTCGGGCCCGGCTAGGTCGCGCGGCGCGGGAGGAGGTCATCCGGTCGCATACCTGGGACGCCGCGGTTCGGCGGATCCTCCGGCTCGCGGAGAGACGGACGGTGCGGCATAGCACCCCGGCTGCAATCGGGGCCTCGCGATGAAACGAGTACGAACGCTCAGAGAGGGTCTGCCCGGCCTTCGGGAGACCCTCCGCTTCCTCTGGCCGAGGCTCCGGCCGCACCGCGCGATGATCTCCGCCTGCTCGATGGCGATGATCGCGGAGGTGGTCCTGGGGACGCTCGAGCCCTGGCCGTTGAAGTTCCTCTTCGATCGCATCTTCACCGTGCGCCGGACCGTTCGGTCGGCGCTCGACACGGCGCTGGAGAGCCTCGACGTATCGACGGTGATTGCGGCCTCGGCGGTGGCGATCGTCGTGATCGCCGGGGCTCGGGCGCTGGCCGAATACGTGAGCGAGGTGGGCTTCGCCCGAATCGCCAACCGGGTGCTCGCCGATCTCCGCGGCGACCTCTATCGGCACGTTCAGGGGCTCTCGCTGTCGTTCCACCACCGGGCCCGGAGCGGCGACCTGATCCTCCGGCTCATCAGCGACGTGAACCAGCTTCGAGACGTCGCCATCGGGGCATTGATGCCGCTGGTCGCCAACACGATGATCCTGGTCGTGCTGGTCGGGGTGATGTTCTGGCTACACTGGCGGTTAGCGGCGATCGCGCTGGGGATACTCCCGCTGTTCGGCATCTGGACGTTCCTATTGACGGGTCGGATCCGAGAGGCGGCCCGGGACCAGCGGCGGAAGGAATCGGCCATGGGCGCCTCGGCAACCGAGGCCATCGGCGCCATCAAGGTCGTGCAGGCGCTCGGCCTGGCGGAGCGGTTTGTTCAGGACTTCGATCGCCGCAACCAGAAGAGCAGCCGCGAGGACGTGCGGACCGCCCGCCTGACGGCCTCGCTGGGGCGGAGCGTGGCATTCCTGATCGCGACCTCGACGGCGATGGTCCTCTGGTACGGGGCCCAACTCGTCCTGCGAGGGGAGCTGACGCCGGGCGACCTGCTGGTCTTCATGGCGTATTTGAAGGGCGCCTTCCGGCCGGCGCGTGACCTCGCCAAGTACGCGGGGCGGCTGGTCAAGGCGAGTGCCGCGGGCGAGCGGGTGATTGAGCTGTTCCAGCGGATGCCCGAGGTGCGAGACCGGCCTGGCGCCATCCCGGCGCCGGCGTTCCAGGGGAGGGTCGCATTCGAGGATGTGGTCTTCGAATACGAGCCGGGGCGGAGGGTCCTCGACGGGGTCGATTTCGAGGTCGAGCCGGGCATTCGGGTCGCGGTGATGGGCGCCTCGGGGATCGGCAAGTCGACGCTCGCCGGCCTGATCCTGCGGCTCTACGATCCCGAGTCGGGAGCGATCCGGATCGACGGTCACGACATCCGGGAATATGAGCTGGCTTCGCTCCGCGCCCGGATCGGCGTCGTGCTCCAGGAGACGCTTCTCTTCGCCGGAACGATCGGTGAGAACATCGCGATGGGCGACGTCGACGTGAGCCCCGATCGGGTCGAATACGCGGCCCGACTGGCGAACGCTCATGGGTTCATCGAGGCGCTGCCGATGGGCTACGAGACGCCGGTCGGCGAGCGAGGCGTGACGCTCTCGGGCGGACAGCGACAGCGGATCGCGATCGCCCGCGCGGCCGTCCGCGACGCCCGGCTCCTGATCCTGGACGAGCCGACCACGGGCCTCGACGGCGAGAATCACCGGGCAGTGATTGACGCGCTGGAACGGCTGGCCGAGGGTCGCACGAGTTTCTGGATCACGCACGACCCAGCGGTCGCGGCGCGTGCCGACCGGATCTTCTACCTGGAAGATGGCCGGATCGTGGAGCAGGGGACCCACCGCGAGCTGATCCGAACGGGCGGCCGATACGCCTCACTGCACGCGAGGCGATCCGCCGAGGACCCGATCGACGGGTGTTTCCCGAGATCGTGCGAAGAGTCGGTCCGGCTGGCGGCCGTCGATTGAGGGCCCGGAGGTCGGATCGATCAACCTTCGCGACGTCGGCGCCCTCGGTCGAGCAGCTCGCCGAGCCGGACCGAGAACCCGGGCAGGACGTCGAGGCCGTCGAGCGTCCCGTCCGCGTCGATCTCGGTGAATGATGCGGGCGACGTGTGAATTCGGGCCGTCCGCTTCTCGGGATCGATCAGCCAGACGAGCCGGACACCCGCTTCGAAGAATTCGCCGACCTTTCGATTCATCTCGCCGGACGTGTTCGTCGGGCTGAGGACCTCGACAGCGAGGTCGGGCACCAGATTCGGAATCGGCTTCTTCGGGACCTCACCGCCCGGAATCCGATCCCACGAGACAAACGAGACATTTGGGATCCGAACCAGTCCCTGCGCGATCTGCATCATGCCGTCGGCGCCAACGCAGACGCCCAGGTTACTCCTGCCCAGATAGAGGTTGATGAGAGTTCCGAGTTGCAAGGCGACCCACGCTGATTCGAATCCCATCGCCTTCTCCACCAGGGTGCCTTCGACCAGTTCGAAGAGCCGGTTCTCCTTCGCCTCGATGCGGTCGACGTCCTCGACGGTCGCGGTCCCGGGTGCGGGCCGGAGCCGGATGCGGTCGAGCGGGACATCTCCGAGGCGCCTCACGAGGTCGGCGAGGGTCTCGTAACTGGGCGGGGCGATTGTCCCCGGGCTGATCGTCGCGGCGCTCATGGACAGACCCTCGCAGGGATTGGGGATCGGGCGGGAGTTGATGCCGCCGATCCCGCCATTCTCGGGCCGAGCAGGATCGGCGGCAATGAGACTCGGGAACCGCTCAAAGCATTCTATGAAGCGCGTCGAGATGCGCCGCGGCGACCGCCGCGTCCTGCACGGCGGCCTCGATCGACTTGACGAGTTCTCGCTCGCGGGCACTGTGCGATGAGGCGATCGCTTCCAGGTCGCGGATTGCCGCCTGGACGGTTTGTCCTAGCGGCAGAAACACAGGGCCGTACTTGTTCGCTATACGAATTCGCTCAGATTCCGGGAGGGTCTGCTGGTAGACAAACGCCCGCTGGACAATCTCCCGCCACTCGAAAAGCCGATTGCACAGCACGGGTCCGATCCCGGGCACCTTCTGCGTTTTCAGCATCTCGACGTCCCTGGCCGACTCGATCCCGAAGGATTCCAGGGCGAGAACAAGTCTGCTACTGATTCCCTTTATTTTGGCATCGCAAATCAGTGACTTGTCGAGATGCTCTTCCAACTGGATGTTCTTCGAATCTAATTCGGCCCGCTGAAGGTCCCTCCGATATTCGAGCCTGGCGGCATCGTGAGAGGAAACGATCTCATACACGTCCATTTTCCGCCTGCCGAATATCGACTGGCTCGAGGAGCGTTGGGACTGCAGTTCGATCTCTAACCGATCCCGACGGCCCTCGGCGTCGGCCAACCGCCCCTGCCATCGCTGCTCCTCCTCGAACCATGGCGCATTCGCGATTTTCCATGCCGCGATTGCTCGCTGATTTTGCTCGTCGATCTTCCGGCAGGCTCGATCATGCTCCGACTGGCGCGCCTTAACAATCGATTCCCAGGCGACGATCGACTCTCGATTTTTCGATTCGATGTCTTTGCACATTCTCTCATAATGTAACTGGCGTCGGCTGTTTTCGGCCTCCCATTCCGCGGTTACGCGGCCATTCTCCGCAGAGATATCGTAACACATTTGATCGTGCTCCACCCTGATTACGGCTTCGGCAGCCTCGAACTCCGCGAGTTGGCGTGCATTTTTGTCATCGATGATCCCGCATAATCGTGCGTGCTCGTTATCCAGCACCGCTTTCGCAGCTCGCCATTCTGCCATTCGCCGCTCGTTGGCTTCCTTAATAGGACGGCAGGATATCTCATATTGTTCATCAATGCGATTGCACTCAATTTCATAGGCAGCATCGATGGCCCTCGCCGCAATTCCCCGCCGCTTGTTATCAGTGGCAGCGAGAAGGCCGAGCGACAACGTAGAACCTACAAAGATGGTGAAACCGACCATCGGCGCGAAAACGAGAACGAGAATTCCAATAGCCATCCCGATCAGACAGGCGAATAGCGGGGCAGGATTCGCGGGCCCGAGCAGTGGCGCTTCCGGGTAGATGGGCGGTGGTGGAAGTGGATTGAGCTTCGGAAGGGTTGGACCGGGGGGCGGCTGCGGATGAGGTGTGAAGCGAGGCTTCCCGGCCGACTGGGGTTTCGGCGGTATTGGACGAAGCGATGGCATTCGCAACTGGGCCGGGGGAAGCGGTAGCGGCAAAAGTACGGGTTTCGGATCTTGTACTGGAGGAGGCGGGTAGGGCAAGACAACTGGCTTCTTCAGTGATTGAAGCCCGGGAGGAAGCAACGCGACGACCGGCGATTTCATCCGGGGGCGCACGTAGGGATCGAAGGAGAGCACCATCCCGTCCAGCTTCCGGATAAGCTGCTCAATATCCTCGGGGGTGAAAGCGGTTGCTTTCGATCGTGAAGGCAGGAAGAACATCAGCCTCGCCTTTGCGATCAGCTCGCACCAGGGGCAGTAGCCCGCGGCCGTCAGGTAGGCGTGTTTCGGATCGTTCTTGCAGCGCACCAACTGCTTCAGCGCAGCGTCCAGAGTGGACCTCCACTCGGTTGCGGTGGGACGACGCTGCGTGCAAAAGGCGCGCTCGAAGAGATCGAGAATCACGGGGTCGAGAATCATCATCGGCGGCACGTGCGGAGGAGGGCTGAGCCGGGCCGCGGCCATGTTTCGCGTATAGGCGTAATAACCCTCCCGGATTGCCTTCTCGATGGGGATGTCGGCAGGTGTCAGGGGCACGCCGGAGAAGGGATGGCGTCCCATCATCAACAGGTGGAAGACCAGCACGGCGAGCCCGAACAGGTCGTGGTTCGCAGCACGGTCGAGGGTCGCGAACCCCTTCCCTTGCAACTCAGGCGGCGTGTATTCCGGAACGCCCACCTCGCATCGGAAGATCCGAGAGCCATCGGCCACCTGGAAGGAGTCGCAGTCGACAAACGCGACGAGCCCCTTCTCTGATACCATCACGTTCTTCTGGTTAACGTCGCCGACGACGTGGCCATACCCGTGAACTGACTCGAACGCAACGGCGCAATTGCGCGAGGTGTGAAGCAGGAAACCCCAGTCCGCTTCGGGGAATGACTTCTTGCGCTGGGCGACGCTGTAGAGATGATGGATTTCGCGATAGCCCGCGATTTTGGGCATCAAAATGCCTTCGATCGTTGGACCATGGCCATTGCTCAGCGTGGCCGTCGGCCAGGCGGCGATCTTGAGCAGATCGGGATTCCAGAGCCTCGCCATCGCTCGCAGCTTCTCGGAGCGCTCTCGGCTCTGGGGCTTGTTGTAGACCTTGGCGACCAGGTCGTCGCGACCCAGGACGTCGAAAATGGCGCCTTCGCCTCCAATCGCGAAGGGTTTCGGAGGCAGGCGTACCTCGTTTCCTTGGTGGTCACGCAGTTGGGTCGGATAGACAAGCTGGGACATCGAAGGTGCCTCGCGCCGCGAGGAGGAGGGTCTTGTCGTCGTCGGTCCGATCGTTGATGCGACGGGAATCGAGAAATTCGAGTAGCGAGTCGCGGAGGGTCTCCTCGTCCGGGCCGTTTCGCACTGTCCGGAAGAGCGGCGTGAAGAAGGGACCGTGGACCTGAGCCTGCGCGTAGTCCAGGGCGAGCATCTGCAACCCATCGGTCAAAAGGGCGATTTCCTGGACCGGCCGCGGCACGACCTCGATGCGCAGGTGCTCCCGATAATCCTCGTCGGTCAGAAACCGCGTGGTATTCGCGTACTCACCGTTCTCCGGCCAGAAGGCGAGTTCATAAGCCGTCTCGCCGTTGAAAACGATGACGCCGTCGCCGATCTGAACGAAGGCCGTCCAGTCGTCCCCGGCAATCGCCCCGAGGAATGTGCAGGCCAATTGCCGGGGCAGCACGCCCTGCGCGGCCGCCTCCTCCAGGACGCTGGTTCGAACGGCATCGACCCAGCTCTCGACGGCCTCTCGATCCGGGGCAATCAGGCCGATCGACCCGGTCGCCTCCTCGATGAACCGATCGACTGCACACCGCGAGCCCAGGTGAGAGAGGTCGGCACTTCCGGCCCCGTCAGAGCATGCGGCGACAATCGTAGTTCCGACAACGCGGCCGGCGCAATGGTCCTGGCAAGGCTGGCCGGACTGGACGTGCGACGTCCCCCGTACACTCCCGTAGACCAGCTTCCACATGGCTTTCTTACTCAAATTTCGGCCCATCCGGGAGGCAAGAGCGTGATCTTGTCGCCGGGCGATGACCGCGAGACCGACTGCATCGACTGCGAAAGCCACAGGAAGAGATCCCGGAAGTTGAGCCCCTTGAGCTTCAGCGGCCCACGCGTGGCGATTCGGGACAGGACGTCTGTATTCGCCCCCTCGACCCCCACCGTGAAGAAGGCGAAAGACTTCCCGGCTTCCCCTTGCTTCACCATCTCGGCGGCGGCCTGCCAGCCGTCGTCCGGACCGCCGTCGGTAATGAGGAAGGCCCAGGGGCGATAATAGGCAATGCCGTTCGCCCGGTAGGTGCTCTTCCGCGAGGCGAGCATCTCCAGGCCGGTGACAATCGCCTGACCCATCGGCGTGTTCCCCGAGGCGCTCAGGTGCGGCGGATGGAAATTCTCGGCAGTGACAAAGTCCTGGATGACCTTGACTGTCCCGCCGAACGTCACAATGGCGAGCTCCGCTCGCTTACTGGCCAGGGAATCGGAAGAAAGGGTGTCCTTCAGGGTGACCAATCCTTCATTTAGCTCCGCGATCGGCTGCCCCGACATCGAGCCGGAGACGTCGAGAAGGAGCACGCACGGAACTCGCGGTTCCGGATTCTCGGCAAACTCGCTGGCCTCGAATCCGGCGTATTCAGTCTGTTCGTTCATGGGAATAATACCTCTTGATCTCGGGCCGGCAGCGACGGCGAAGGATCGGTAAGCAGCTAGACACCTGGGATCAGCCGACTGGGGCGATACGAAGCCTCGATGTCCAACAACTCCTAGTTAAATAGAAGCATCATGAATAGCCGTCTCGATGTCGTTCAGCCGGTCTACAACGATTTTTGCGAACGCAGTCTTACCAACCCAATTCAACTCGCCATTGATTTCTCTGGCAGCCCCGAGGAGGTCGTCAAGCTTATCGACGAGGTCGCCAAGCTTGTCCGCGATTGCAACATTCTGCGACACAAGCTGTTCGAGCAGTTCTTCGAGCCGTGAAGTATCCATCTCTCCTCGTTTCTCTCAGGGCCAGACAACCCAGGACGGTTGCGCAAAATAAATTGCGGTATCGCCCTCAAATGCGATCGCTCTTCAGAAGATTGCATCTTCGACAAAGCAATTGAACATTACCGACGGTGCTGGCCCCGCCCCTCGAATGTGGGATGATATGATCGAATTCCAGATAGTCGTCCTTCCCACACTTCACACAGCGGCCCCCGTCGCGATCCCAGACCTCGCGTTTCACCTCATCTGATATGTGTCTCGCCATGGCCGAGGAGTAACTCTCGCTCAGGAGATATTTATGCTTGCGGACGACCCCGGCGAGGATCGCCTCCAGTTCCTCGGCATCGGTAACACGGTAGTGTCCCGAACCCAGGCGAGCATTCGCCTTGATTTCTAGCCCTCCGGAATACCGGCCGATGTCCAGTATCCTGGATGGCTTGAATGAAAAGCTCTTTGAGGGGGATGAAAAATAGATATTTCGGTTTGTCACGATCAATTTTCCGGTGACCTCGTGGTACTGGGTCCGGGTCTCGTAACCGAAAGCGCAGGACCCCTCCCAATGGCAGGTCTCTCCACCTTCCAGCATCGTGCGCGTCTTGACAACAGGCAGTTTTCCTTCACGATAAGCGGCAAGCTTTTTGACCACTTTGGACCTTGCGTGGTATTCCGCGAGATCCCTATCCGATAGGCTGGCCCAGTCCTGGAGCCAGGTCAGCGTCTTTTCTTCCTCCTCCGTGATCACGCCGTCCTGTACCACCATTGCGAAGGTCTCTCGGTACAGGGCTAGGGCTTCCGCCCGGATGATGGAGTCAGCCTGTTCGTCCGAGAGGGCCAGCGCTTTCTTGCATCGAAGAAGCTCTGCCCGTTCCTCGGAGGTCACCACACCATCCCGCACGATCCTACGAAAAGTCGCGAGATAGCTCGATCGCGAAACCTCACCCGTCCATAGGTTTGCGTCATGGCTGGAAATCCCAAGTCCGCGCCGGAGCGACTCCAGGCTCCTCGCCTCTTCGTCGGTCACCCTGCCGTCGGCAAGCACGCCATCAACGGCCTGAGAATATGCCTGCTTCCTGGCGTGTTGCTCGATTCGGCGAACCTGTTCCGGGTCGATCTCCAGCGCCTGCGTCAACAACGTGATCCGCTTCTGTTCCTCCGGAGCGATCGTGCCGTCAGCAATCAACTTGCGGTAGTAGCTGGCGTAGATGTCTTCCGCGACCCGCCGGGCAATCTCGTCGGGCACTTCGCACTTCGCGCTGAACTCGGAGAGCCTGAAGCTGGTTCTCTGCTTTTTACCCAGTTCATGCAGCAGGAGTGCCCGGAATTGGGTTTCCTCTTCGCGCCGTTTCGCCTCGCGCGCCTTGTTCTCCTGGGCGTTGTAATAGACCAGATACCCGATCCCTGCCGCACCCGCTCCTATCGTGAAGAAAAGAATGAACGCACCGATCATCAGTCTCCCCTCCGACAGGGCTGCGCCAGCAGTCGGTTTCACTCGACTCCGAGTTCGTTGTTGAAGTCTCCAGCGGCCTCGTTGAGACGGGCCCCGTCCCATCATGGCCAGACACGCTCCCCAGGTCGGGCTCGGAGAAATCCCTCCCGAACCCGGGGCGGTTCCACGTCGGCCCTCCTGACTTCGATCGGCTTGGCCTTCGCGAATGCCAGTATGCCGCATGGTATGAGACGATGCGAGAGGGCGATTCCCGACTGGATCGATTTTATCGAGCTCCCCGCCGACTATCTCTTCCCGGTCGCGCGCTCGAGGAACGCCGCGCCGTCGCGCTTCAGCTCGTGGAGCGAGGGCGTGTGCAGGTACATCATGTGACCCGCCTCGAAGTACTCGATAGAGATATTCGGGCGCAGCGACGGGTCGAGTCCCAGGCCGGCCAGGGCGTGCTCGACAGCGCGGTAGGGCGTTGCCAGATCAAAATAACCCGAGGCAATCATCACCTTCATGTGGGGGTTCTGGGTCATCGCGTCGCGGAGCTGGCTCGTCGTCGAGGGATAGCCGCGCTCGGTCTGAAAATCCCATCGGCCGACGCCACCGCCGAGGATGTGATACGGCATGTCCACCTTGTAACCCAGCTCATCGCGGATGTAGCGGTTGAACGTGCT
>DAIDJI010000141.1 GCA_027451455.1 Planctomycetales bacterium
AGGTTCCACGCGGAGTCGCCCCGCAAGCGATGAGAAGCCCCAGGACGCCCCTCGAAAATCGCGCGAACGAACCCACCGCTGCCAATCCGGCAGGCGCCGATCGGCGCCGAAGAGCGGCGTCGATCGCGAACGAAGCCAACTCTGGCAGCCGCTTTTTTCGAGAGAGCCAGAATGACAGCCCAATCGGCCGGGATACTCGCAAATCGCGACGAACGAACCCACCGCACGGGTCGATCGAGCGGGTTGATCCGGTCCTGCGGATGGCGATCGTCCGGCTTGACGGGGCCAGAACGGCGCCCCTACGATGAGGCTCCATTCCAGGGTCGTATCGAATCCGGGGGTTAAACCGATGAGGCGTCCAGGCAAGAACATCGGGATCGTACTGGCGGCGGTCGCGATGGTGGGTTGTGGCGGATCCGACGAGGGCGCCGGATCGGCCCCCGGCGGATCATCGGCGCCGGCCGGATCGGCGAACCGGGGCGTCGTCCTGATCGGATTCGACGCCAGCGAGGCGCTCATCGGAGCGCTCGGGCAGGGGAGGATCCAGGGGCTGGTCGTCCAGAACCCCATCCGGATCGGCGAGACGAGCGTCAAGACACTGATCAAGAGCCTGGAGAAGCAACCCGTCGAGCGGCGGATCTCCACCGGCGAAACGCTCGTCACTCCCGAGAATTACAAGCAGCCCGAGATCGACAAATTGATCCACCCCGCCCGCGCGGAAAATGTCGGTAACGCGAGCCTCTCCGGCCCGAAGTCGAAGAAGTGGAAGATCATCGTCATTCCCAAGGGAACCACCCACGAGTTCTGGGAATCGGTCCACGCCGGAGCCCTGAAAGCCGCCGAGGAGCTGGGGAACGTCGAGATCACCTGGATGGGCCCGCAAAAAGAGGACGACCGGACCAGGCAAATTGAACTGATCCAGAGCGCGGTGGCCGCCGGGGTCGACGGGATCGCCGTCGCCCCGCTCGACGCCCAGGCGCTGGTCGAACCGGTCGAGGCGGCGATTGCCCGCGGAATCCCGGTCCTCGCGTTCGACTCCAACCTCGATTGCGACAAGACCGTGAGCTACGTCGCCACCGACAACTACCACGGCGGCGTCCTGGCCGCCCGCCGGCTCGGCGAGGTCCTCCACGGCAAGGGCCGGCTCATCCTCCTCCGCTACGCCGTCGGCTCCGAGAGCACCGAACAGCGCGAGAAGGGATTCACCGATACCCTCCAGAAGGAGTTCCCCGAGATCAAGATGGTCTCCGACTCCGAGTACGCCGGCCCCACCTTCGACTCGGCCCAGCAGAAGGCCGAAAGCCTCCTCACCCGATACCGGGGCCAGTTCGACGCCGTCTTCTGCCCGAACGAGTCGAGCACCTTCGGCATGATGCGCGCCCTCGAAGGCGCGGGTATGCTCCCGTAACTCTCCCCTCAGGAATCTAGAATCCGGACTCGGTCATGAAGCGATAAGACATGAATTCAGATCTCTTGAACATGCAAGACGTCGGTAAGTCCTTCGGCGCCACCCGGGCGCTCGACGGCGTCTCGCTCTCGGTGGGCGCGGGCGAGGTCCGGGCACTGATCGGCGAGAACGGAGCGGGCAAGAGCACGCTGATGAAGGTACTCAGCGGTGCCATCCGCCCCGATTCGGGCACGATGACGCTCGACGGCGAGCCCTACGCCCCGCGCGGTCCTCGCGAGGCTCTCTCGCGGGGCGTCGCGATGATCTACCAGGAGCTCGCCCTGGCGCCGGCGCTGACGGTCGAGGCCAACATCCTGCTCGGCCAGGAGCGCACCTCGGGCGGCTGGCTGCGCCTCCGCGATCACCGCCGGATCGCGGCCGAGGCTCTCGAACTGCTCGAACACCCCGACATCCGCCCCGAGGCGAGAGTGGGAGACCTCGGCGTCGGCGCGCAGCAGCTTGTCGAGGTCGCGCGGGCGCTGGTCTCGAAGGCCCGGGTGATTGTCTTCGACGAGCCGACCAGCTCGCTCTCCGAGCGCGATGCCAATCGCCTCTTCACGATCATCGAGCGCCTTCGCGACCGGGAGATGGCGATCGTCTACATCAGCCACTTTCTCGAAGAGGTGCGCCGGGTCGCGCAAACCTACACGGTCCTCCGCGATGGCCGGTCGGTCGGCGAGGGGACTCTTGCCGAGACCGACGAGCGCTCGATTATCGCCCGGATGATCGGCCGGGATCCGGGCGAGCTTTTCCCTCGGGTCCCACACAGGCCCGGCGAGCCGATCCTGGAGCTATCGGGCTTCCGGGCCTCGGAGCGCGGGAAGCCGGTCGACCTGGTCGTCCGCCGTGGCGAGATCGTCGGCCTGGCCGGTCTCGTCGGCGCCGGGCGGACGAGATTGGTCCGCGCGATCTTCGGCCTCGGTCCGGTCGTTGACGGCCGGGTCGTGGTCGCCCATGCGGACGCAGGCGCCGCCCGGCCGCGCGACCGGATCGACGAGGGCGTCGGCTTCCTCAGCGAGGACCGCAAGGGCGAGGGTCTCGCCCTGAACCTCTCGATCGAGGACAACATGACCTATCCCGGCCTCCGCCGACACGCACGCCAGGGCTGGCTCCGCCTGGGCGAGCGCCGGCGCGAGGTCACCGACTGGATCGATCGCCTCCGGATCGCCACGACTGGACCGAGACAGCCGGTCGGCGGTCTCTCGGGCGGCAACCAGCAAAAGGTCGCGCTCGCCCGGCTCCTGCATCAGCGGGCCGATGTCCTCCTGCTCGACGAACCCACCCGAGGCATTGACGTCGGCTCAAAAGCTCAGATCTACCGGCTCCTCGGCGAGCTTGCCGCGCAGGGAAAGGCCATTCTCGTCGTCAGCTCGTATCTCCCTGAACTCTTCGGCATCTGCGACCGGATCGCCGTGATGTCCCGGGGCGCCCTGACCGAGGCCCTCCCCCTCGACCAATGGACCGAACACCGCGTGATGGAAGTCGCCACCCGGGGCGCCGCGGTCAATTCGTCTTCATCGAATGATTGAATAGTGAAGGATAGTACCTTGAAGACATCCGACGATCAAAATGAGGAGATCCTAACCGTGGCCGCGGGTCCTGGCCGGCTGCGGAACGTTCTGCAATGGGTCTGGACGGTCATCGGCCCGTTCGTGGGACTGGCGCTGATCGCTGGCTTCTTCACGTACCTGACACGAGGCTCGGGCCACTTCCTCTCGCCCGACAACCTGCGGACGATCGCCGGCCACACGATGATCGTCGGCACGGCGGCGCTGGGGATGACCCTGATCATCATCGCCGGCGGGATCGACCTCTCGGTCGGCTCGACCGTGGCGCTGGTGACGGTGGTGATGGCTCTCTTCATCAAGAAGGTCGACCCGATGCTCCCCGAGGCGCTCCGGGCCTGGCACGCCGCGGTCCCGCTGGCCATCGTGGTCGGAATCGCGACCGGCGGTCTCTGCGGGGCGATCAACGGCGGACTGATCGCCGGGCTTCGCGTGGTTCCGTTCATCATCACACTCGGAACGTATCAGGCGTATCGAGGGCTCGCAACCTGGCTGGCGTCGAGCACGACGATCTACGTCCCCTCGTCGATGCGTCCCTCCTGGTTCGGCGGACTGGTCGCGATCCAGCCCGAGCCACGTTGGCTGATGGTCGCGCCGGGCGTCTGGATGCTCCTGCTCCTGAGCCTTTTTCTCTCGGCCTCGCTCAAGTTCAGCTTGCTCGGCCGTTATTCTTACGCCATCGGATCCAATGAAGCGACCGCCCGACTCTGCGGGATCAACGTCCCCGGAATGAAGGTTATTATTTACGCTCTCGGTGGGCTCGCCGCCGGGCTCGCCGGGGTCCTCGACTTCGCCAAGCTCGGCGGTGTGGGCGTACCGACCACTGCCACCGGCCTCGAATTGCAGGTGATCGCCGCGGTCGTCATCGGCGGCGGAAGTCTCAGCGGCGGCGAGGGAACCGTCCTCGGAACCCTCATCGGCTGCCTGATCATCGCCGTCCTCCAGAATGGCTGCGTACACGCCGGCATCCCCAACGCCGTTCAGGACATCGTCATCGGTGTCATCATCGTTGTCGCCGTCACGCTCGACCGGCTCCGCCGGGGACGAGCCGTCTAAGCTCCCGTTGACACCCTCCGAGGGCCCCACTACCATGCCGCACGCCCGACCAGGAATACTCATCACGCGAGATGGGGCCCGGGGGAATCTGATTAAGGTGGGGAAGAAGGGCGATCCGATGAAAGTGGAGAACCCGTCAGCGAGCGAGTAACGCTCGTTGTGCTGCGAGCCCTGGACCACGCACAAGGAAGTGCCTCGCGAATGGCCAGCACCTCCGTCAACGCGCGACCCCCCCGGGCAAAGGCCGCGGAACCGCTGGCCGCCCGCCGGCTCCCCAGGCCGGCCAGGCAGCACCGGGTCGACGGCCCAGCCCGCCGTCGGATCGCATCCAATTTTGTTTTCATGAGCCTTGCGGAACTGGTGTGCCGCACCACATCGATCGTGGTGATGCTCTACCTCTCCACACGGCTCGACGACGAAAACTACGGCCGAATTGGGTTCGGCTTCAACCTGGTCTTCTGGCTGGTGCTCCTCCTCAGAGACAGCAGCGACTACATCGTGACGCGGGAGCTCTCGCGTCACCCAAGGCTGATCCGGCCGCTGGTCGACCAGGTGCTCGCCTACAAGACCCTCTTCGCCCTGATCCTGTTCACGGGCCTGACGGTCATCGGCGGGTTGACGCTCCCCGATCGGATGAGCTGGACCGTCCTGACGCTCTACGGCCTGATGCTCTTCACCACCGCGATCGGACTCGACTACGTCTACCGGGGCACTGAGCGGATGGGCCTCGTCGCGTTCTCGCTCGGGGTCCGTACGAGCATCTACGCGGTCGGGGTCTTCGCCATGGTCCGTGGAGCCGGCCAGATCCAACTGGTCCCGATCTGGCTGGCGATCGGCGAGATGAGCGGTATCGCGATCGTCTGGGGGAACTACCTGAAGGATTATCGCCTGCCCCGGCCCAGGCTCAGCTTCCGGTTCCTCTCGATCATCGTCCGGCGCGGGCGGACGGTCTGCCTGATCCAGATTTCGCAGGCGATGATCAACCTCGCGGATTACCTGGTCGTCGGGTTCCTGAGCTCGTGGGCCGACGTCGGCCGATATGACCGGCCGCATCGCCTCTCGACGGCCATCCTCACGTTTGGGCTGATCCTCCAGCAGGCGGCCTTCCCGGCACTCTCTCGACTCTGGCGCGAGGCCGCCGGTGCGGGCCGCGAGGCCCTCGACTCGCTGATTGAGGTCCTGGTCGCGGGGCTGGTCCCGGTCGCGGTTGGTGGAACGGTCCTCGCCGATCCGCTGGTCCGCCTCTTCTCCGACGACGCCGGCGCCGGCCTCTTGCTGGCGGTCGGAATCTGGCGGGCTCCCTTGCTCATCCTGGCGTATCTCTATCAAACCACGCTGATCGCGATGAACCGCGAGTCGGTCGGAGTCCGGGCCCTGATCGCCGCGGCGGTGGCCGTCGGCCCGCTGGTCGCTGTGCTTCGGATGACGTTCGGCCTGCCGGGTGCGGCGGCGGGCGTGCTGATCGTCGGTTTGGCCCTGGTGCTCACAGGCTACGGATGCCTCGCCCGGGAGGGCCGCCAGCCCGCCTGGCACCACCACCTCGCACGGCCGATCGTCGGCTCGATCGTGATGGTCCCGGCCTGCCTGGTCCTCGTGCGCTATCACGTTCTGCTGGCCGTCGTGGGAGGCGGCGCGACCTATCTGGCCATGTGGCTCGCGATGGGCGGCCTCGCCCACACCCGGCTCTGGCACGACGTGCTTCGGCCGCCAGGAAGGGCCGACACAGCCTGAGACCATCGAAGTACAGCCGGACACCATCGAAGCAAGGCAGGGGGGCGACCCGTGAAGTTCTGCATGATCACGACCTTCTTCGGCCCCCACAGCTTCGGGGGAGACGCCGCCTACGTCGAGCGCCTCGGCCAGGCGCTCGTCCGGCGTGGACACGAGGTCCACGTCTTTTACTGTGTCGATGCCTTCAACTCCGTCCGCGGCGACCATCCGCTCCGAGAGTACACCCCGCCGCCGGGTCTGCACCTGCACCCGCTCGAAAGCGGTCGCGGCATCCTCTCACCCATCGCGACCCAGGCAACCGGACAGCCCTGGTTCAAGCAGCAAGCCCTCCGGCAGCTCCTCGACGACCCGACCACCGACGTCGTCCACTTCCACAACATCTCGCTGGTCGGCGGACCAGGCGTCCTCGGCCTGGGTACCAACCGCCGCGCCGCCCGGATCATGACGGCGCATGAGCACTGGCTCATCTGCCCGATGCACCTCCTCTGGAAGTACGACCGCAAGGCGTGCGACGGCCCGAACTGCGTCGCCTGCTGCCTCGCCGGAAAGCGTCCGCCCCAGGCCTGGCGGCTCACCGGCGCGATTGGCGAGGGCCTCCGCCACCTCGACGCCCTCATCTTCCCCAGCCGGGACGCCCTCGAGAAGCACGAGCGCAGGGGAATCGGAGCCTTCGTCCCGCTCGTTCACCTGCCGTACTTCCTCCCCGACGGCTGGGCTCGCGGCATCGAGAACGAGAGACCCGAGCCGACCGATCGACCCTACCTCGCCGCTGCCGGACGGCTGGTCAAGATGAAGGGCTTCCAGAAGCTGATTCCGATGCTCCGCTACCTGCCCGAGGTCGACCTCCGAATCGCCGGCACCGGGCCCTTCGAGGCTGAACTGAAGGCGATGGCGGCCGACCTGCCCAACGTCCGGTTCGAGGGCCTGCTCGGCGGCTCGGGCCTCGCCCGGCTCTTCCGTGGGGCCCGGGGCGTGGTCGTTCCCTCGCTCTTCCCCGAGACCTTCGGCTACGTGGTCCTCGAAGCCTTCGCGGTCCGAACCCCGGTGATCGTCCACGAGGGCGGCGGTGCGATCCTGGAGACCGGCGTCCAGAGCGGCGGCGGCCTCGGCTACCGATCCGACGTCGAACTCCTCACCGCGATGCGACGGATCGTCCACGAGCCGGACCTCCGCGAAACCCTCGCCGATCACGGCTACGCCCGCCGGATCGGCGATTGGTCCGAGACTCGACACATCGAACGCTACCTCGATCTGGTCGAGCAGGCCCGGTCGTCTCGACGCGACCATCCGACCTACCGGCCCGCGCTGGCGCGCGCGGCCCGGCTCCGACGCTCGGCCTCGACGTTCTCCTCGAACGCTCTCAACGAGTCGCGATGACCTGGAGTCGGCCCCTTGACGTCCCCGCGCACCTGGCTCGCCTCGCCGATCCTCCCGCCAGCCGTGCTCCTGATCCTGGCGGCCATCAGCTTCGCGCGCCTGATCGACGATCCCTCGGCCCTGATCGTCGACCCCGACCGGACCAGCATCGACTACGCCAACCGGGGCGACCCGCGCCCGGTCGGCAACGACCTGACCTTCCTCTTCCTGCCGCATCACGAGTCGATCGCCCGCCGGATCGAGGCGTTCGGACACCTCCCCACGTGGGACGCGCGCGGGTTCGGCGGGCGTCCGCTGGTGGGCAACCCGCAGGCCGGAATGTCGTACCCGCCGACCTGGCTCGCCTGGCGGCTGAGGTCTCCATCGGCGCTCGGCTGGATCACGATCGCGCACCTGCTCTGGGGCGGTTGGGGAACCTATCTCCTTTTGCGATCGATGGGCGCCGGCCGATGGGCATCGACGGTCGCGGCGGGCGTCTACCAGGCCTCGCCGTACCTGCTCGCCCACACCTTCGAGGGGCATTATCCGCACGTCTGGGCGGCCTGCTGGTATCCCTGGGCCTTCTGGGCGTTTCGCGGCTCGCGCGAGCGAAAGCCGCGCGGGCTCCTGCTCCCGCCGATCCTCACGCTGACCTTCCTCACCGGTCACCCGCAGGAATGGCTCCTGCTCGTCCTGGCGCTCTCGGGCTGGGCGGTCGCCGACGCGATCCTCACCCGACGCTCGGGCGGACCCCGAGGCGCCCTGACCTGGTTCGCCGCGCTCGTCGTCTCGATCGGAATGGCCGGCATCGACATCGGCCCGCAACTCCTCGCCCGGCCCTGGCTGCTCCGCGGCCACCTGCCCGGTTCCGACAGCATCCCAAGGCGCTATCACATCGGAAGCTTGAGCCTCTTCCAGTGCCTTGATCCCGAGGCCCTGGGCGGACCCTCCGACTACTTCGGCGATGACAATTACTGGGAAAGCGTCTGCTCGATCGGCCTGGTCCCGATGACCCTCGCGATCGTCGGTGCGTTCCGATTTCCCGACCGCCGACTGGTCCGGGGCTGGCTTCTGCTGCTCTTGATCGCGGTCGTCTTCGCCGGAGGGCGACCGATGGGCCTCTATCCGCTCGCCTGTTCCACGATCCCCGGCGTCGGATTGATCCGGGTCGCAGCCCGGTCGCTCTTCCTCGCCAACCTGGCCGCGGCCGTGCTCGTCGGCCTCGGCCTGGAGACCTGGCGCCGAGAGTTCGCCAGCGCGACGGACTGGCGTCGGCTCGGACGCCGGATCGGCACCGCGGGAACCCTCGTGATCGTCCTGCTGGTCGCGCTCTCGTTCGAGCGTCCCACCCATCGACCGACGCTCTCATCAGCGAACATTGACAGACCGCCTTCGCCACCTTCCGGGCGCGCCAGCCTGGCCGCGGCCCGTGTGCTGGGCGACCCGCGTTTCTGGGCCGCCTCCTCTGTCCTCGGCCTGCTGATCGCGGTCGGATGCCGTCCGATCGCGGTGAGGCGACGTCGAACAGTCGCGGCCTCGATCGGGCTGCTGGCTCTCGCCGAGCTGGCCGCTTATGGTTCGTCGATGCTCCGCGTTGCGCCGGCTTCTCGCTTCGTCGGCCCCGACCCGATCGGCGAGACGATCGCTCGCCTCTCCGGCGCCAGCGATCGACCGCGACCGGCCGTCCGGATCAAGGCGCGCGACGCCTTCTACGGCGATCTCCCCGCGACCCGTTCCGGGATCGAAAAGACGAACATCGGCGACACCTTTCAGATCGACCACGCCTCAATCCTCTACGAGACCCTTTATCCGATCGCCTCACACGTCCGGCCGATGTCGGAGCGCCGGCTCAGTCCCGAGGCAAGGGCAGCCTGGCGACGCATCCGGCGCGCGGTCCTCGACCGGATGGGCGTCGCCTTCCTCGTCTCGGACCGCGTCGAGGCCGATCCGCCCTGGCCGGTCGCGGCCGAGGGGACCTCAAACGGTTCCCGGTTCGTGATCCAGCGCAATCCGTCCGCGATGCCGGGCGCCTACGTCGTCCCGGGCGCAACGGTGCTCCCGGATCAACCGGGAGTGGTTCTCCCCGCGCTCGCCGAACTCGACCCGCGCCGGACGGTCGTGATGCCCTCCGACCCGATGGCTGGCCTCCCGCCGGGCCCCCGGCAGCCATTCGCCGAGGCCTCGTGGATCTCGACCGATCCCGATCGCCCGACCTTCCGCGTCGACACCGAGGCGCCCGGGCTACTTGTGATCACATCCACCTGGATGCCCGGTTGGTCGGCCACGATCGACGGCCAACCGGCCCCGGTGCTCCGCGGAGACCTCGCTCATCGCGTGGTCCCGCTCCCAATCCCGGGCCGGCACGTCGTCGCGATCCGATACCGACCACCCGGCCTCGCCGCCGGTCTGGCTCTTTCGATCGTCTCGACCTTGCTCTGGTTGGGAGTCGCCGTTGCTCGATGGCGGATCCAAACCACCGCCCCATCGCCTTTTCCGCCGGCTTTCCACCGAGCCCAAATCGCCCCGAAACGGCACCCGATTTGCCAGTAAGCTCGGTGAAGCTCCATGCGCAGTGCACGCGTGAGTCTCGCCGCGCCGGACGATGGGGGGTCGAAGATGGACGCAAGGGAGGATCGGCATCGACATCAGGCCGAGGAACCTGGCAGGGCGCGGAGGATGCCGATCGGCGCGGAGGTCGTCTCCTCGGGCGGTGTGCATTTCCGGGTCTGGGCGACCCGACATCGATCGGTTGAGATCATCCTGCGATCCGGGCCTGGCGAGGGCCGGACGGTCCCCCTCGATCGCGAGGCCGACGGCTACTTCTCCGGGTTCGTCCCCGAGGCGGGCGTCGGCAC
>DAIDJI010000142.1 GCA_027451455.1 Planctomycetales bacterium
ACCGACCGCTCGGGCCTCGCTCGGTTCGCCGGCGGTTACGGGCATGGCGTGGCGGTTGGCGACGTTGACAACGACGGCCGGCCGGATCTGTTCGTCACTCGGTTTGGGTCGTATGCCCTGTACCGGAACCGTGGCGACGGGACGTTTGAGGACGCGACGGCGGCGTGGGGGCTGGGGGGGTATCGCGACTGGCCGACCTCGGCGGCGTTCGCCGACCTGGACGGCGACGGCGACCTGGACCTCTACGTCTGTCACTACGTCGCCTGGGACCCGCAGAACCCCCGCATCTGCCGTAACGAGGCGACGAACGCTTATATGTCATGTAATCCCCTGTCGTGCGCCGCGCGGCCGGATCACGCCTTCCGCAATGACGGGGGCCGGTTCGTCGACATAACGGCGGAGGCGGGGATCGACGACCGCGATGGCCGCGGCCTGGGCGTCGTGGCAGCCGACTTCGACCACGATGGACGTGTCGACCTCTTCGTCGCCAACGACAAGTCGGCCAACTACCTGTTCCGCAACCTGGGAGGGTTTCGGTTCGAGGAGGTGGGTCAGTCCTCGGGCGTGGCGGCGAGCGCCGCCGGGAGCTACCAGGCCGGGATGGGAGTGGCCTGCGGCGATCTGGACGGCGACGGGAAGCTCGACCTGGCGATCACCAATTATTACGGCGAGTCGACCAGTCTCTACCAGAACCTCGGGGCTGGGTCCTTCATCGATGGGACGAGCGCCAGCGGTCTCGGGCTGGCCAGCCGGCTCCTGCTCGGCTTCGGGATCGCCTTCGTCGATGTCAACAATGACGGACGGCTCGATCTCCTGAGTGCCAACGGACACACCGACGACCTCGGCGACGTCCCCTACCGAATGCCGGCGCAGTTGCTGGTCGGGCTCGGGGACGGGCGGTTGATCGACCGGACCAGGTCGTCGGGACCAGCGCTTTCCGTCCCCCGCCTGGGCCGTGGGCTGGCCGTGGGGGATCTGGACAACGACGGGCTCCTGGACGCGGTCCTGGTCCCACACAACGAACCTCTGGTCTTCCTGCATAACCATCGGACCGAGCGAACTGGCCACTGGATTCAGCTCCGCCTCGAGGGTCGGCGATCGAACCGCGACGGCGTCGGCGCACGGGTCGTGATCCGGGCCGGCGGGCGCCGGCAATTCGCCGAGCGATTCGGCGGCGGTAGCTACCTGTCGGCGAGCGACGCGAGACTGAGCTTCGGGTTAGGACCGGCCACGCGGGTCGACACGATGGAGGTGCAATGGCCATCGGGGCAGGTCGACAAATTCCGCGACCTGGAAGGCGACAGGGTCTATCACGTTCGGGAAGGGGAAGCCGCCCTCGTTTCAGCGGCCATCCGATGAGTTTTGCCAGGCGAGGGAGGGTTGGGGCGATGAGCGAGCGGGTGGGGGAAGGTATGCGGGTCGCCAAGGCGGGGATCTCCCTGATAATGGCCGCGGGACTGCTGTCGATGCTCGGCTGCTCCGGCGAGGCGACGCCGAGCCAGCAGCCGAGGCCGATCAAGCTGGTCCAGGCGAAGAAGATCGCAGTGATCCGGCTGGGAGATCACGGGCACCCGGAGCCGGTTGACGCGGACATCTCAGCCGGAATCCAGTACGCCGGGGTCGACGCCAGGTCGTTCGTCCTCGCCGACCTCGACGCCAGGGGGGATCCCGGTGCAGTGCCCGGCCTGGTCGATACGGCCATCAGCCAGGGCGCGGACGTGCTGATGACCCTCCTCCCCGAGACGACCATGGCCGCGTCCACGAAGGACCTGAAGATCCCCCTCGTCTTCCAGATGACCGGCGAGCCGATCGCGATGGGTCTGGGCAAGAGTGACTCCGAGCATCGACCGAACCTGACCGGGGCCTACACGTCCTTCGGGGACAGCCTGATCGTGCCGATCGCCCAGGGCTGCCTCCCCAGGGCACGCAAGCTCGGCATCCCGTTCAACCCGGACGATCGGCTCTCCGTGATCCACAAGGATGCGCTGCTGAAGACGCAGTGGGGCAGCCTCGAGCCGGTGACGGCCGAGTTCCATTCGGAGAGCGAGGTGCCGGCCGCAGTCCGGGCGCTCATCGATCGAAAGGCGGAGGGGATCATCCTGGTCACGGGGATCGGCGAGGGCGCGAGGGCCGCGATCACGGAGGCGCGGAAAGCCAAGGTCCCGGTTTTCGGCTTCCTCGCCGAGCATGCCCACGCCGGGGCGATCGTGGCCCGAGAGCCCCGGCCCCGCCTGGGGGGATTCGAGGCCGGTCGGCGCGCGGGGCGCATTCTGAAAGGCGAGCCGGCCGCCAGGCTCACCTTCGCCCGGGGCAATGACTATCAGACCTACGTGAACCCGGCCGCGGCCAGGGATCTGGGCGTGAAGATCCTCGGTGAGCTGATGCGCGACGCCAGGGTCGTCACGACGGATTCGAAATGAAGGAAACTCCGGTAACCGGGAGGCTGCCTGCGATCGGCGTGAGTGATGAAATCTAAGCCGAGGACGCCTACCATGAGACCCTTCCCGCGAATCCTCCTGGGCGGCCTGATTATCGCGGCTATATCCGCCGCGTGCCTTCTGGTCCTGAGCGATCCCGAGCTGGGCAGGTCGGCCCCGGATACCCGCTCGGCGCGGGCCCGCGCCCGGCTCGTGGCACCGGCAGCCGGCACCCGGTCCGACCCGCGAATCCCGGGTTTCAGCGACAATTACATCGACGACAGCGGCCACTTTCTGGCATTGAGCTACTCAGCCCCTGTCGTAGACCGCAGCGATCTGAGCCTCTGCTACGCGTCCCCCCGGGGACGATTGGAGCGAGGGGTCTCCGACATCCAGTCGCAGATCGACCGGCTCGCGGCGGTTCGGCCGCGGCCCCCGGATTACGATCACCGCCGGGCCGTGCTTCAGACGTTTATCGCCGCGCTGCACATGTACGAGGGTCGATTTGTCGAGGCATCGTCGTGGTTCGGCAAGGCCATGTCCGAGAACCCGGATATCGCCCGCGAGGAGCGGGCCAACCTGCTGGCGCTCCGGGGCATCGCGGCCCTGCGGCGGGGCGAGATCGAGAACTGCCTCGATTGCGTTGGGCCGTCGAGCTGCATCCTGCCCATCGCCCCGGAGGCCGTCCACCAGCGGACCGACGGCTCGCGCGAGGCGATCCGCTGGTTCACTGAATACCTGGACCAACGCCCGGAGGACCTGGGAGCCCGCTGGCTGCTGAACATCGCCTACATGACGCTTGGCGAGTACCCCGGTAAGGTGCCGGCGGCCTACCTCATCCCGGCCGATGCCTTCCGATCGAGGCACGAGGCCGGCCGCTTCGTCAACATCGCGCAGCGAGTCGGGCTCGGCAGCCGCGGGCCGAACATGCTCGGCGGCAGCGCCTTCGACGATTTCAACGGCGACGGCCGTCCCGACATCCTGGTGATCTCCGGCGACTGGGACGTCGGTGGTTCGCTCTTCGTCAACCGGGGCGATGGCACTTTCGAGGACCGCGGCGGTTCGAGCAACCTGGCCGATCAGAAGATGGCGGTCAACCTGGTGCATGCCGACTACGACAACGACGGGGACCTCGATGTGCTGGCTCTTCGGGGCGGCTGGGAGACGCCCTATCGACTCTCGCTCCTGCGGAACCGGGGGGATGGTGTCTTCGATGACGTGACCGTCGCCGCGGGCCTGGGCGAGCCGATCGCTAGCCAATCGGCCGCCTGGGGCGATTACGACAACGATGGCCTCCTCGACCTCTACGTCGCTGGCGAATATCACGACCGGAATGCCACCGCCCTCAACCATTGCCGGCTCTATCGCAACCGGGGCGACGGCACATTCCAGAACGTCGCCGCGACGGCGGGAGTGCTCAATGAGCGGTGGGCCAAGGGTGTTGCCTGGGGCGATTACGACGACGATGGCGACCAGGACCTGTACGTCTCGAATATGAACGGCCCGAATCGACTCTACCGAAACCAGGGCGATGGGACGTTCGTCGATGTCGCGCCTGAGCTAGGACTGACCGGGCCCGATGATAGCTTCTCCTGTTGGTTCTGGGACTACAACAACGACGGACGCCTCGACCTCTTCGTCACCGGCTTCAACGCGACACTGGGAGACGTCGTCGCCGACCATCTCGGCCAACCCGCCAGAGGAGAGCGGCCGCGATTGTACCGCAACCTGGGGCCCTCGGGGTTCCGCGAGGTTGCCGCTGAAGTCGGGCTGGATCGTGTGACCTTGCCGATGGGGTCCAACTTCGGGGATATCGACAACGACGGGTTCCTCGACGTCTTTCTCGCCACGGGGCGTCCACCCTATTCCATGCTCATCCCGGACCTGATGTTCCGGAATGTCGACGGGCGTCGGTTCGAGGACGTGACGATCGCCTCGGGGTGCGGCCACCTCCAGAAAGGGCATGGGGTGTCGTTTGCCGACTGGGACGACGACGGCGACATCGATCTGTTCGTCGAGGTGGGCGGACAGACGCCTGGTGACAGGGCCCACAACGTCCTGTTTCAGAACCCTGGCAACGATCACCACTGGATCAAGTTCCGGCTGGTGGGGACCAGGACGAACCGGTCGGGAATCGGTGCCAGGATGCGGCTCGACCTGGAAGAGCCTGACGGTTCTTGCCGCCGGATCGACCGTGTCGTCGGTACCGGCTCGAGCTTCGGGGGAAACAGCCTCGTCGTCTCGATCGGCTTGGGCCGGGCAAGGGCGATCCGATCAGTCACGGTGGACTGGCCCACCAGCAAGACCAGGCAGACATTCCGGAAACTCCGGATGGATCGGGGATACGAGATCGTCGAAAACGCATCCTTGAATGCAATGGCTCATCCTCCTCTCAAGCGGGCCGAACGCTGATGCGCTCACGAAAGTCGCGCCGCCGCCTTTCCGAGGCTCACCATCAGACCAGGGCCGCGGGCATTCCAGCGAACCGAGGAAGCCGTCGTTGCCGACCGAGTCGCGCACCATCGGGACGCCCGCCTCGCCGGGCAATGTCCTCCCGGGTCGAGACGATCACCTAGACCCCGGCCCAATCCAGCGATCGATCGACAGTCTGCTCGTGGAACGTCTCGCAGTCGAGCGGAATCCCCAGCCACGAGCCGAGCTCGGCGAGGTCGGCGTCGAAGACCTCGCACAACCTCGACCGGAGGACCGGCGAGATCCGAGGCGGCTCGACCCGCGCCCGCCAGAAAGCCTTGAGCGGCCGCGACCAGGTCCGGGGCACCACCTTTTGCCGGATCGCCGTCAACACCGGGGCCTGGACCAGGGCCACGCGCACCGCGCTGGGCCGCAGACGCTCGGTTCCCTGGTTCTGCGGCTCCATCGCGTCATCCCAGCAGAGCGGGTGGTCCAGTCCCAGGAACCGGCCGATCCGTTCCAGCTCCGCCTGGGAATGATGGACGAGCCTCGGGAAGAACACGGGTAGTACCGATTTCGGGCCATAGGCGTCGAGGAACGGCTGCAACTGGAGGCTGTACCGCCCGTATTCCACGAGCTCGGGAAGCTGCTCGATCGCCTCGGCCACTCCGACCCGGATCCGCCCCGTCGTCACCTCGTGGACGTAATGCGAGGCCAGCCGGTCGATCGGGTGCCGCATCACGTAGATCAGTTTCAGCCGCGGCAGGTCGCGCACCATTCTCTCCACGGTCCGCGGATAGGTCGGCAGCTTGGTGTAGTGCGTGCTGGACTCGCCGCGGAGATCGGTGTCCCCGGCCGGACGGAACAGCGCGCCGTACCACTCCCACCCACGCGCGTAGATCGCGTCGTCGCTGAAGAAGTTTGGTTCCTTCGGACAGCACATGAAGAGGCCCGGCTGCCGCGCGAGTTGCTCGTGCAGCGTGGTCGTGGCACTCTTCATGGCCCCGACGACTATGAAGTCCGGTCGATGGATCATCATCCTGACGATTCACCCGGTTATGGGTCGCGGCGCGCGATTCGGCTCACAGGACCGCTCTGGAGGAGCGTCGAATCGCGAGCGAGGCGCGCCGGCTTTTCCCGAGTTTTACGTTCTTTCACGAGACGGGCGCATCGCGGAGCCGAACGACCCCACGGGGCGTTCTTACTAATGGATTTGCTGGTGCGATGCAAGCCCAGCGTCTGGTTCGACGAGAATGGCCGGGCCGCGACGCACCCCGCTGCTGGCTGGCAGCAGGGCATGTCGCGGCCCGGGTGTGTTCGGAAGCATGTGCCCGCGATCAGAGCGCCTTCTCTGGCGGAGCGGGGTCGATCCGGTAGACCTTCCCGTCGAGCTTGACCGTGACGGGCTCGGACTGGCTGAAGTACTGGTTGTACTCGGCCTTCTGCGCCCGGGCGAGGCGGAAGTACGCGTCGCTGAACTGCACGACCTTCTCGGCCTTTGCGTCCTCCTCGGGCTTGACCGACGAGTCGACCCAGCGGCCGTCCTTGAAATAGAACGTCTTCGTGCCGATCTGGCGCAAGCGGGCCGGCTGCGGACCGGACTGCGCCTGCTGGAGAGGGCCTCCGGCCCCATTTTGACCGGCCCCCGGTGCCCCGGGTTGGTAGTTGTTGGCAAATGTTGGGGCGTTCAACGGATTCGAACCGCCCATCATGGCGCCCATGCCGGGCTGCCCGGCCGGCCGGGCGGCCACCTTCCTTTCCCTCGCCACGCTCGCCAGCGGGTTCTGGCCCGGCTGACCCGTCTGGTTGCCGCTCGGGTTCTGGCCGGACTGGGTGGGCTGGCCGATCTGGTTGGCTCCCCCCGGGCCGGGCTGGTTGCCATTCGACTGCCCTGGCTGATTCTGGCCCGGCTGCTGGGACTGGTCGAAATGCCCCAGGGTCGCAGACGAAGGCGACTGCGCGGCGAACTGCGATCGTCGTCCTACACCACCCATTCCGCCGCCCATTCCGCCCATTCGCCCAGTTCCGGATCCCTGAGCCGAGATCATCCCGGGCCGATTCGCCTGGATGAGTCCTTGCTTGATGTCCCGTTGCGAGACGCCCGACGGGCCGTCGGCCTGTCGCAGCTCGCTCAGCATCATTCCGGCTCGCCGCTGATTCTCGGCGTTCGCGTGCAAGGGGACGTTCTCATCCGCCAGGAACGAGGTATAGGGCGTCATCAGCCCGTACTTCCGGCTGAGGTCCACCAGCTCGTCGACCAGCTCGCGGTTCTGGCCGTTCATGTCGATCTGGTCGATCAGGTCGCCGACCCGGCGCACGGCCCACAGCCGTTCGACGAATTCGTGGCCGCTGCCGCGGTCGGTGCCGGCCAGGTCGGCGGGGAACTCGAACGTCCGCCGTTCGTCGCCCACGCGGCCGTTAACGCGGATCGTCGTCCTTCCCGAATGCCGGTACCGGCCCGCCACGACGAGCTGACCGCCCTCGAACAGGTCGGGCAGGTCGCGGGGATATGTCCGGTTGATATCCACCCCCGAGAGCTCGAGGTGGATGTCGGTCAGCACGGGGCTGGTCATCTTCGCGTAGAACCGGCCGACGTGCGCCTCGATGTCCTCGTCGGGCTTGACGTACTCGCTCGTCCCCGAGTTCCCGCCACTGAGCCGGTCGAGCAGCCGGGCATTCACGTCGTAGCCGACGCCGAAGCAGAACACCCGCGCGTGCTTCTCGTTGGCATGCCGGCAGTTCGCCGCGATGCGCATCTCGTTGATCTCGCCGGCGGTCGGCAGGCCGTCGGTCAGGAACAGGATGTATCCGGGCCGCGACCGGTCGTGGATCATCTTCAGGGCCGTCTGGAGCGCGTCGTTGATGTTGGTGCTGCCCCCCTCGCGGATGTTGTCGACGAACCGCTGGGCCTCCTCGCGCGATTGCGAGCCGTAGCGCTGGAGCTCGGGTTTGAAGCTCTCGACCCGGTCGTCGTAGGCGACGACGTTGAACAGGTCGTCGTCGCGGAGGTTGTTCAGCACCGATTTGAGCGTCCGGCGCGCCTGCTCGATCTTCTTGCCGGCCATCGAGCCCGAGCGGTCGATCACGAAGATCACGGTCTTGGGCAGCGGCCGCTCGTCGGCCCGCTTGACCTCGGGGCTGGCGAGCACCAGGAAGTAGCCGTCCTCGGACTCGCTCGGGCGGTAGCTGAGCAGCGACGCCGAGAATTTGCCCTCGGCCAGGGTCGTGACCAGCCGGAAGTCGTGCTCGGGAATGACGTCGCGCCGCTCGAGCTTCACGTCGACCTCGTGGTCGTCGAATCGCCGGATCGATGCGTCGTCGGTCGGGCAATAGATCGACTTGATCGGCTCCTTGCTGCGAATCGACAGCTCGACCGACAGGCGCTGGATCGGCTTCGCGGTGAACTTCTGGGTGCTGAGCGGATAGGTGAACTCGACGACGTCGCGATCGCGCTTGCAGAGCTGGGTGAACCGCATCGTGACCTTGCGGTCAGCGCCTGGCGGGATCGGGAAGACGCTTGTCCGATACAGCCCGCGGCCCATGTATTCCAGCAGGGCGGGGTCGCGCTTGACCCGCACGATCTCCTCGTAGATCCGCCGCGCCTCGTCCTTGGGCAGGATACGGCCCGGCAGCTCGCGGCCGTCCACCAAAAGGACGAAGTCCTGGACGGCGCCCTCTTCGGGCATCGGGAAGAGGAATTCGGATTCGACCATCGTCGAACCCGGGTTGTGGAACGTCTGCGAGACCTGGACCTCGGCCACCTGGTCCCGCACCCGGCCGACGATGCTGACCTCCTTGATCTCGAACGACCGGGCCACCTGCATGCCGGGTCGTCGGTCGACGACGAACCCCTGCGACCATGCTGTCGTGCCGGGCCAGCCGATCGCCAGAAATGCCGCGGCAAGACCGGCGCCCAATGCGCGAAACCGCCTCATGGTGCTCTCTCCCCTGGACCAGGGTCCTTGAGTGGCCGAGAACGAACGACGAACTGTCACCGACGCCGTACCTTTTTACGACTACCTGCCGTCCCAGACGGCGCAGAGCGCCCCGTTTGCGATCAACCGGGGCGTGTCGAGCGGTGATCCCCTCAATGGATTAGACGCGGCATCCGCAGATTCGTTAGAACGAATCGCTTCGGAAGTGGAGTTGACGAGAAACTCGAAGCTTGCCACGATTCGTGGCCACGTTCAGGAATGGATGTCAACCAAGGAGGGATTCCGTGCGACGACTGACCATTCTGGGCTTCGCTCTCGCCATGTTGCATCTGCGGGACGGCGGTGTTCAAGCAAATCCCATCCAGTTGTTGTCGATCGAGGGTGGTGCCGGCACGAACGTCACCGTGGGAACCACGAATGTGGGGTCGATCTCTCTTCCGGAGTACATGCCGATCACCTTGAACTACTCGTCTCAGGGGGGAATTGTCAACGAGCAGGTCGGGTCCATCACCTACCAGCCCCCAGCCGGATGGGTCCCGGGAGTGGAGCAATCCAACCCGGTCACCGCCCAGTTCTACGTCAATCTGGCAGCCCTGGCTCCCGGATCGACCGATACGTATCAGGGGCCTCAACTCGATATCAGCGGCGTAGCCACCGGCACGCTGGTGGGTCCCGGAGCAGGCGGCGAGTATCGTCGATGGTCGGGGGGCTATAGCGGCACCGCGACGGCGGCGTCGTTGTGGCCCATGGGCTCGCAGGATGTCTCTCAGCTTCCCGCTCCGCTTCTGGACATCCTCAATCACCCCGATCACTTCCACTGTCAGCGGGCGCTCAAAACCAGCCACCGATGGGCGCTTGAAAACCAGCCACTTTGAGGAGACTCAGATCAGCCAGATAGGCTCCAGGGACAACTTCGTTGTCCCTGGAGCCTACCCATGGCGAATCTGCTCAAGATGGCTATCCGCGACACCATCCACACACTCCATCGACAGGGCCTGTCCCAGCGCCGCATCGCTCAAGAGCTGGGCATCAACCGCGAGACCGTCGCACGCTACCTGCGACCCTCGCAGCCCGACCCAAAACCAGCCATTGCGCCCATCGGCTCTCCGGAGCCCGACGCCGCCTCCGATCCGGCCGGCGCGCCTACAGCCTCGGACTCACTCCCGCCACCACGCGGCTCCGGCCGCCTCAGCGGCTGTGAGCCGTGGCGCGATCTCA
>DAIDJI010000143.1 GCA_027451455.1 Planctomycetales bacterium
AGGCGACCGGACCTACGCCGCCCCGCTCCAATGGGCCCGCGACTTCCTCACCGGCCGCGAGAGCCGAGGCGCGATCCCGACCAGCTACAAGCGCGGCGGCAAGACCCTCGACCTGCGCCTCTTCCTGCCCGACCTGGTCGTCGAGGCGCTCGAGATCGGCCTGAAGGCGATGGACCGCCGCCTCGGCGGCCACTTCCTCCGCGACGCAACCCTGACCGGACCCGAGTCGCGAGGCAGCTCGCCGGTCCGAATCCCCCGCGACCCGACCTCTCGTCAGAGCCCGGGGATCGCCGGACTCTTCCCGTGCGGCGAGGGCGCCGGTTATGCCGGCGGGATCGTCAGCGCCGCGGTCGACGGCCTCCGGACGGCCCGCGCGATTGTCTCCACCTATGCGAGTCTCACCTGAGGGGGATAGGCGATGCTGACGACACTCCCCGGCTTCCTGACGCGGGACCGCTACGGCGAGATCCGACTCGCCGGCCATCGGATCGGGCTCCTCCACGTGGTGGACCTCCACAACCAGGGGCTGGCCCCCGAGGCGATCCACGGCGAGTATCCGTCGCTCCCGGTCGACCTGATTGCCCGGACGATCGACTTCTACCTGGCCCATCGGCCGGAGGTCGACGATTACGCCTCGTCCACTCGCGCCGAGATCGACCGCCAGGCTGCCGAACCCTCCGGCGGTCCGACCGCGGCCGAGCTGCGCCGGCGGCTGGGATCCGGGAGGTCCGCCGCCACGAGCTGATCCATGCCGATCCGTTTCCTCCTCGATGAAAACCTCCCTGGGCGACTCGTCGCGGCCATCCGGAGCCACAATGACATGGGACATCTCGCGGTCGACGCCGTTCCCGTGGGAGGGCCGCCCGACCTGCCTCTGGGCAGCGAGGACCCGTACATCCTCCTCTGGGCGGAGCGCGAGGACCGTATCCTGATCTCGCACGACCTGAGGACCCTCCCCGCCTTCCTCGCCGATCACCTCCGCGCGGGGCATCGCTCACCGGGCCTCTTCCTGATCCGACACGGGGCCTCCCTGCGAGAGGTGGTCGACTTCCTTGTCCTCGTCGCCCATGCCAGCGAGCCGTGGGAGTGGGCGGATCGCTGCCAGTTCATCCCATCCTAGGGCCTCCCGCACTGCCCGCTCGTAGTCCCCAGGGTGATTCAGGTTCCGGAGCGTCCTCAGTTCCGGATCGACCGATCGCAACTCGCTCTCGTCCACCACCCGGACCTTGCCGAACCCGACGACGTCCCTGAGCCGGAGGCGGCCGTGTTCCAGCATCCGATCGACGACCGGCAGCACGACCCCTCGGCGGTAGACCGCCGCGAGCGGGTGCAGCTCGCCCCCGACGCCCGGGACCGCCATGTCATGCTCGCCGATCAGGTCGGCCAGGCGGGCGATCCAGCCGGGCGCGAGCATCGGGGCGTCGGTCGATGTCGCGTAGACCAGCTCGACCGACTCCGGGATCGCGGCGAGCCCGGTCGCGAGCCCCTGCACCGGCCCGCGTCCGGCGACCGGGTCACGCACGACGGCCACCTCGGCCGGCTGCTCCGGGATCGCCTGCCCCGGCGCGGCGACGACCACGACCGGACTCGCCACGCCGCCGACCAGCCGGACCACCCGCTGGAGCATCGTCTCGGGTCCGATCGGGAGCCAGGCCTTGGACGACCCCATCCGACGACTCTCTCCACCGCAGAGCACCACCGCGCCCGTCGCCATCGATCGCCCTCCGACTCATCGTGCCCCGAGACCCGTCCTCTCGATCGTAACTCAGAACGTCCCGAGACCCATCCTCAGGCCCCCCACCTTCGCCAGGAGGCCCATTCCGAACAATCGCCAGAAACTCTCAACTTCCGGTCCAGGATTGCCGATGACCTCCTGATAGGCAGAGGAGGGTCACTGCGGACGGTCCGCCCGAGGGACGTCCGGGGTGCCGCCAGCCGGCCGACACCAGACGAGTCATCACCCTTGATCCAAACCGGCCAGGGCAAGGCCCAACCCGGGAGGCGTTCCCCCAGCGTCTCCTCGCGATCCCGATCCGTCCGGAGGTCGCTCGACGGGACGGCCCTGCCCCACGACTACGACGCGATCCATCATGATCCTCTACCTCGTCGTGAAGTGTCTCACGCTCATCGTGGTGATCCACCTGCTTCGACTGTTCGCCCGGCGTGCCGGCCCGCGCGTGAGCGGGATGCTGCTGGGCCTCCCCAGTTCGTCGGCGATCCTGCTGGTCCTTTGCGCCCGAGAGCAGGGAGCGCCGTCGGCCGTCGAGATGGCCGACGCGAGCCTGCTCGGCCTGGCCGGGGCGGTGGTGATGCCGATGGCGTACGCAGGGGCCGTGCGTCGGGGCTGGCGGCTCCCCTCGGCGATGGCAGCCTCGGTCGCGGCGTATCTGCTGGTCGCCGCGACGATCGGGCTGATCCATCCCGACGAGCCCGCGCATCGGCTGGCGATCGGGTTCGGCTCCATCTTCGCGGCGACTCTCCTCGCGACCCGGATCGGCGACCCGGTCGACGACGTGACCCGGCCCTCGCCGTCGCGGACCTGTGCCGCGATCCTGCGGACCTCGATCCCGATTGCCTATGTCACGGTCGTCGGGTTGGTGAGCGGTCTCGCGAGCCCCTGGTGGGCCGGGCTGGTCAGCGCGTTCCCGAGCATGACCACAGTTGTCCTGGCGGTCACGCACCTGGAAGAGGGCCCCGAGACGGCGAGCCGGATCGCCCGGGCGGTGCCGCCGGCCAACCTCAGCACGGCGGCCTTCCTGGCGGCCTTCCGGATCGTCGCGCCATCGATGGGCCTCGCCGGGGGAGTGGCCTGCGGCTACCTCGCCTCGTTCCTCAACCTGGCGGCCGTCGAGGCGATCCGCCGGGCGATCCGGCTTCGCGAGCGAGGCTTCGGGATCGTCCCGGACGCCGATCCCGGGCTCTCCGACTGGACGGGTCTCGATGCCTCGCGGATCGTCCGGCTTCGGACCGCGGACCGGCATCCGGCCCGGCTCCGATCGCCCCATCGCCGCCACTTCGCACCCCGGCTCGAAATACTGACCTGCTGAGGGCGAATACCGATCGACCGCACGATCCCTTGCGACCGTCGGGCCGAACCCCTTACGCTCTCGAGTTGTCGCCCGAGAGGGCCCGGATTCCGCGAGGACTCGATCGGACCTGATCCCCTGAGGAGATCGTCGATATGCTGGCTACGTTCGCACCCTGGCTCCTGCTCGCGGCCATCGGACAGGCCGCGCCTGAGGCCGCCCTGCTCAAGGCCGCCCCGGCCGACGTCGACGTGGCGATCCGATGCCGGGGCCTCGAACCCGCACGCGAGGACGTCGTCGCCACCATCAAGGCGATGGACTCCGAGTGGGGCAACATGGCCGAGGGCCTGCTGACAGCTCAACTCGGCGAGATCGGCCAGCGGCACGGCGAGCGCGCTGTGAAGTCGCCGTTCCTGGTGCTCGTCCGCTTGCCCGAGGCCCCCGGCGCCGGCGACCCAACCTTCGCGGTCCTGCTCCCCGCCGACGACTACGAGGGCACGCTCCGCGGCTTCAGCGGCGGCAAGGCCGTCGCGTTGAAGCACGAGGACGGCGGTGTCGACTCGTTCGACGGCCCCGAGGGCCAGGGCACCTGGTACGCCGCGAAGCGGACCGGGATCGTCGCGTTCGGACCGTCGAGAGACCTCGTCGCCGCGATCGCGAAGGGGCCGGCGAAGGGCCTCGACTCGGTCCTCACCGGACCACTCGGCGCGGGCTTCCTCGGCGGCGAGGCCGGGCTTTACGTCAACTCGGGGGCCCTCACGAAGCGGTATGCCGACCTGATCGAGCAGGGCCGGCAGACCTTCGAGGGGCTCATGGACCAACTCGCGCAGCAGCAGCCCGGACAGGCCGGCTCGGCGAAGCTCCTCCGCGAGATGTTTGCCGGGGCCATCGACTGGTTCAAGCAGGTGGGCGCATTCACCTATCACGTCGACTTCTCCGAGAAGTCGGTCCGAATGGCGGGCTTCCTGAAGCTGGCGCCTGGTAGTGACGCGGCGAAGTCGGCCCTCGGAGCGCAGACACTCCCGGTTGCCTCGCTCAGCCGGCTGCCTCGCGGCTCGGCCTATTACATCGGGATGAACGCCAGTTCGCGGACGATCCAGCAGCTCCTCTCGATGAGCATGCGGATGATGCAAGGCGATCGCGAGCCCTCGACGGAGTTCAAGAAGGCCACCGAGGCCCTCTACGGACTGGGCCGGCTCGATGCGATCGGGGCTGTCTCGATGGCGGGCGGAGTGACCTCGATCAACGAGGTCCGGACGTCCGACCCGAAGGGGTTTGTCGAGCACAGTCTGAACCTCCTCCGGGCGATGGGCCAGGGCGAGGGCCGGCTCGGGATCTACAAGGATGTGAAGATCGAGCCGAAGGCGGAGTCGATCGGCGGCCTCGCCTTCACGCACGCTGAGGTCACGATCGACATGGAGAAGCTGACCGCTCTCTCCGGCAACGCTCCCGGCCAGACCGACGCCCTGAAGGCCATGCTGGGCAACGGACGCATGAACTACTGGTACGGCGCCCAGGGCGACCGGGCCTGGCAGGTCACCGCGCCGAACCGCGAGGCGGCCGTGGCGATGATCGAGGCCGCACGAAAGCCGGAGGGCGGTGTCGGACAGTCGGCTGGCTTCAAGGCGGTCGCCTCGGACCTCCCCGATCGAGCCAGCTTCGCGGTCGTCCTGGGCGCCCAGGAACTGGCCCGGATGATCGCAAAGCAGGTCGACGCCGCGGGCAAGAAGCTCGACCTGAAGCTACTCGACGACATGCCGAAGGAGCCTGCCTTCGCGGGCGCCTCGGTCACTCCTCGCGACGGCGAGGGCTATGAGTTCCGCCTGATCGTCCCCAGCGAGGTCGGCCCCGTCCTCGCCCGGGGGCTGATCCCAACCCTTCAGTCCGTGGGAGAGTGATCGACCATGTCACGAATCCGAGAGGCGCAGGATCACCTTGCCGAAGACCTGGTTCGATTCGAGCCGGGCCTGCGCCTCCCGGTACTGGTCGAGGTCGAAGACCGAGTCGACGACCGGCCGGACGACCCCACGCGCCAGCCAGGGGACGACCTGTTCGGCAAACCTCCGCGTGGCCGCGAGCTTCTCCTCGATCGGCCGGGCGCGGAGGGTCGTCCCGATGATCGTCAGCCGCTTGCGCAGGACGGTGTTGAGGTCCAGGGTCGTCGAGGTCCCGCCCAGCAGGCCAACCACCACCAGCCGCCCTCGGATCGCCAGCGCCGCCAGGTTCGCGGCGAGCGCCGGGGCCCCGAGGAAGTCGATCACCACGTCCACGCCGCGGCCATCGGTCCGCTCGCGGACGACCCGGGCGAAGTCGCCCTCGGCCGGGTCGATCGGGTGGTCGAGGCCGAGGGCACGGGCCTTGTTGAGCTTGTCGGAGGTGCGCGAAGTGCCGAAGACGGTGCATCCCATCGCGTGGGCGACCTGGACGGCGGCCGTCCCCACTCCGGAGCCGACCGCGTGGATCAGGACCGTCCCGCCGGGCTCGAGTTCGCCCTGGGTCCGGATCGCGTCGTGGGCAGTGATGAACGCCTCGGGGATCGCGGCGGCCTGGACGAAGTCGAGGCCCGGCGGGATCGGGACGGCCATCCGCTCGGGAGTCAGGACGTACTCCGCCTGTCCTCCGCCGGCGACGATCCCGAAGACCCGATCGCCGACCTTGAGCGGCCCGACCGCGTTGGGGCCGAGGGTGTCGACCTCGCCGGCGTACTCCAGGCCGGGGATGTCGGCGGGCGCCCCCGGCGGCGCAGGGTACATCCCGCGGGCCTGCATCAGGTCGGCGCGGTTGAGGCCGGCGGCCTGGACCCGGACGCGGACCTGATCGCCTTTCGGCTCGGGCGTCGGAACCTCGCGGACCTCCAGCGCCTCGGCGCCGCCTTTTCCCCGGATCACGATGGCTCTCATCCTGAATGTCCTCCACTGGTCGGATCGACGGATGGCCCGTTGCGACGGTTCCCGCGCGGGCTCTCGTCCTTCACGTGGAACTCCGTGCTCGCCGAGACCGAGCAGACCATGCCGACGTCGAACAGAACCCCGAGGATCGGCACATCGGAAACCATCTTCACGATCGGACGCAAGCCCGTTCGATAGGCTTGTGCAAGGAGATAAGTGGCGATGCCCGGCGGGATCAGCGACCCGGTGATCGTCCCGCCGATCACCCCCGGCCCGCCCCGGATCCGCTCGATCACGAACCCCGGCACGATCGCCAGCAACACCACCCCGAGAGGCGCCACCATGGTCCTGAGCAGCGCAAACCCGACGGCGCAGAGGAACACGAGCGCGATCAGCTCGGAGATCAGAAACTGCGGCCGGGGTCGTCTCATGGGCGGGTCCCTCCGGATCGTTGATCGTTGCACAGCCCGCGCCAGGCGATCGGGGCGACCTCTTCTATCTGAGGAGGCCCTTCCACGGGCCGAACAGGGCGTCTCAACAGGAGGAGAATCAGGAACCCGAGTCCCCCCACGATGGCCCCTAGCACCAGCCCAGCCAGTGTGCAGAGCAGAAGGAGGACGAGGACTTCGACAGGAGACCTGATCCTGCTCCAGGGTTGCAGAAGAATGGAGATGATCCCCATCCCGACGAAGACGACGAGTACGGCTTGCATCACCACGAGCGGCCCCTGCCCGCGGCGCGACCGATGGATCGCTAACCCCCAGGTGATGGGCGTGATCAGCATGAGGAACTGCCAGACGGGGAGACGCAGCAGCGTCATCATCAAGGCGACCACCGCGACCAGCTTGAGGAGCTGCCGGATCGTGAGCCGGAACCGGATTCGGGGTGGCGTCCGGGTCGTCACGGATCAGGCCCTCCCGATCGGTCCCCTGGTATCCCTTTATTCCCCTGTCCTGTCTCCAGACGAACAAGGACTGCCCAGGCTTCGCACGCGAGACGAAACAGGACGACCACAGCCCAGCCGCCGAACCCGACGATCATCCCGGAGATCAGGCCCAAACTCCCGGAGAGGAGGACATACGTGCTGGGCAGTTCACTCAGCATGTGCTGGCCGTGGTAGCTTTCGAAGATATACACCCCCAGCCCGAAGGCTGCGAATCCGAGCGTGCCGAACATTATCGCGCCCACGATCCCCGAGCGGCCCTTGACACGATCCATGAGGAAGCCGACGGCCGCGACCGAGCAAGCGAGCCCGATCATCCAGTTGAACTGGGCGAACACCGAGGCGAGCACAGCCGCCAGGGCCACCAGAGCAAGGAGCCGACCGATCGTGAACTGGAAGCGCCGCCCTCGGATGGTCGGCTCTCGCCCGGCCGGTTCCGACTCCCCGAGGATCGGGGTCTCGAACGAGGTCCGGCTCGAATAGGTCGGCGTCGGCGTCACGATCACCTCCCTCCCGGACCAGCCTGCCTCGCCGTTCGAGCAGATCTCAGCATCGCTCTGAACCGACCGAACAGCGCAAGCAACTCGCAGGCCCCAAGGCCGAACATCGTCCCGAAGGCGAAGCCCAGGCACCCGAACAAGGTGACGTAAGGGACCGGACCGTCGCCGAAGAAGGCCGACGGACTGTGGGCGCTGTCCTCGGCGAAGCGCATGAGGCCGTAGGCGATGAACCCGAGCGCCCCGGCCATCATCGCCGACATGATCCCCGACTCGCCCCGCATCCGCTCGACCAGGTAGCCGAGCGGCACGCAGGCGATCGCCAGTTCGATCGGCCAGTGGAAATCGACGAAGAGGGAGCAAAGTACCGCGGTCAGACCGACGATCGCGAGGAGCTGTCGGATCGTGAACTGGAAGCGGGAACGTCGCATGCGCCGGACCCTCTCGACGCTCTCGAAACGTTGCGATCGGGAGGTCCATCCGATGGAGGTCCCGGCCGATGGCCTTCCGCGCCTCACCGAGGGCTCGCTTGCTCCCGGCAGAGGCGGTCGAGCATACTACCTGCGCCAGTATCGAACATCCCACCGCCGATGTCCAACCGAAGCAGTCGAGGCAATCGCGTGCCCATGTCCGATGATATCCCCTCGCCAACCCTGCTCGACTGGGATACCGGGGCCGAGATCGCGCCCCTCGCGCCGGGCGAGGTCCGCGCCTGGATCGTCGAGCTGGATGCCGGCCTCCCGCCCGGCGCCGACGTCGACTCGGCCGGGCCAGGCCCCGAGATGGAGATCCTCTCCGACGATGAGCGAGCCCGCGCCCTGCGGTTCGTCCGGGTTCGCGAGCGTCGACGGTTCGCGCGGTGTCGGGCGGCCCTTCGTCGGATCCTGGGGGGACTGCTGAACCAGCCGCCCGAATCGCTGAGGTTCAGGGCTGCCGCGGTGGGAAAGCCCGAACTCGATCAGGGGCCCGGCGTGGTCGCTCCGATCCGGTTCAACGTCTCGCACTCGGCCGATCTCGGTTTGATCGCCGTCTGCCTGGGACGCGAGGTCGGGGCGGATATCGAGAAGGTCCGGCACATCAGCGAGGCCGTCCGGATCGTCGGCTCGTTCTTCACCCCGGCCGAGCAGGCCGCGTTCGCCACGATCCCGGAGATCGATCGCGACGTGATCTTCCACCGAGGATGGACCCGCAAGGAGGCCGTCCTGAAGGGGATCGGCTCGGGGATCGGCGGGCTCTCATCTCGGCAGGAGACTGGCTTCGGGACGACACCACTGACCCCGCAGTTCACCCCGGCGACACCCGACCCGAAGGTCGATCGCTGGCTCCTCTGGGAGGCCGCGCCTCGGCCCGGGTTCCTCGCCGCGCTGGCCGTCGACGCAGGCGATCCGCCGTTCCGCGTCGCAGGGGCCTGATCGGCTCGTTGCCCTCAACGGTCGAATGGACTTAGACTGGCATGGGTAGGGAGACACCTTCTCTCTCGCGGTCCTCGTCCACAAGCCAATGACCAGGGACCAATGCCCCCATGGAATTGGTGATTCTCAGCCTCCTGGTCCTCTTCCTGTACCTGTTCATCCGGGTGATGTCGACGTTCGGCGCCTGGGTGACGGGGCGTCGCTTCCGGGCTTATCGGAACCTGGCGGCCCGGTATCGGGGGCGGTACGAGAGCCGAGGGATGTCCGACCCGCCGACGGTCAGCTTCCCGCACAAGGGCTCGACCGTCCGGGTCGGGCTGGCCCCGACGATCGCCGGCCAGCCGGGACAGATCCCGCGCACCCGGGTCGTCGCGCGGTTCGCCGAGGGAATCCCGTTCCGGCTCGAACTGGCGCCATCGGCCCGGCCCTCGCCGCCGCAGCCACCCCGAGGAACGCGCGCCGTCCGGCTCGGCAGCCCAACGTTCGATCTCTCGTTCCAAGTCCGGGCCAACGATGAGGAGATGGCACGCGACTTCCTCTCCGATCCGGTCCGCGACGCCATCAACCGTCTGCAAGATCTGGTCCATGCCGGCGGAATCCTGGTCTCGATCAACCCCGAGCGGATGCTTGTTCAGGTCGACCGCAACCTCGCCCAGACCGGCGACGCCCTCTCGTACGCGGTCCGCGAGGCGCTCATCATCCTCGATGGACTGCTCGACGGCGTCCGGCGCCGGATGACCCAGGGGATCGCAATCGTCGACGCCGACCAGGCCGGCGCCTGGGACGAGGATATCGGCCCGCCGATCTGCAAGGTCTGCGGCGAGCCGATCGACGAGGTCGTCCGGATCGTCTGCGCCTCGTGCAACACGCCGCATCATCGCGACTGCTGGGAATACGTCGGTGCCTGCTCGATCTACGGATGCAACGGCAAGGTGGGCGTGACCGAGTGAGCAGGAATCCGTCCGATCATCGGAACGTCCCCCCCGCGCCCGGACCGATCCCGGCCGCGCCCGCACCGCCAGTGGAGAACGATCCCATGCTCGCCTCGCAACATCGTCCGTTGATCGCCGCGGTGCTGATCCTCGCCGGGTTCTCCGTGGCCCCGGCGGCCCCGCGCACGACCGGGACACCCGCCGAGATCGCCGCCATCGCCGAGGCCCGCTACAAGGCGGCCGTCCGGCAGTACGAGAT
>DAIDJI010000144.1 GCA_027451455.1 Planctomycetales bacterium
TCTGGGGCAACAACAGCGAGTCGGCCTTCATCGACCTGCGGCCGGCCCTGATCGGCGAGCGGCCGGCGCTGGAAGTGATCAACGATTCGGAATGGGTCACCCGGACGCTGGGCCCGACGATCGCCGGCCGGAACGACGAGATCTACCGGCTTCGTGGGGCTCTGCCGGCTGGATCGATTGCCCAGGCGATTCTCGGGACGGTCCGGTCGATCGTCACGCCGACGCCGTACGGCCGATGGTTCTGCGCCGGGGTTGTCTCGGACGGGAGCTACGATGTTCCGCGCGGGCTGGTCTTCAGCTTCCCGCTGAGCACGGCTGATGGCCGCGAGTGGAAGATCGAGCCGAACAACTATCTCGACGAGGTCGCTCGCGAGCGGATAGCGGCCAACGTTGCCGAGATCCAGCACGAGACGACGGCTGTCAGCGACCTGCTGGGCTCGATTTGAGGGGCGAGCCGGTCGAGTGTTGCGTTCAGGGTCCGGCGGATGCGGCCGGGATCGCGGCGCCTGGGTCGTCGGGCGCCCGGGCGGTGACGATCCGGTCGAAGTGGGCGCGGGTGCGTTGGGTGATTTGCTCCAGCCGGGCGAGGAACGAGGCGACGGGTCCCTCGTGTTCGGCGGGGTCCTCGTGAAGTCGCCGGGCGAGCCGCTCCAGCTCGACCGGAGTCTGCGGGAGCTCGCCGCCGCCTCGGTTCTGGATCAGGCGGAGCCGGCCCTCGACGGCTCGGAGGAAGTTGTAGGCGTCGCGAAGGTCGGCGTGTGTGGCCGGGTCAAGGATGCCCCGGCGTCGGAGGGCTTCCAGAGCGTCCCAGAGGTTGGCGCGGAGCAGGTCGGGCCGCTCGGGGGCGTGCACGAGGAGCAGGTACTGAACGAGGAACTCGATATCGGCGACGCCGCCGATGCCTCGGGTAAGGTGGCGCGGGGGGCGCGAGGCCTCAAGTCGACGTCGCATCGAAAGGACCTCGGCAGCCAGGGCCTTCGGATCGACGGGGCGGGTCAGGGCCGATCGGATCGCTTCCATGATCGCCGGGCCGAATCCGCCGGTGGCGAAGACGACCCGGGCGCGGGTCATCGCCATGCGCTCCCAGGTCGGGGTGGATCGGTTGAGGTAGTCTCGAAACGCATCGAGCGTCATCACCAGCGGGCCGGAAGCGCCGTGGGGGCGGAGCCGGGCGTCGACCGCGTACAGGGCGCCGGTCGCGTTGCCGCCCAGGGCCTTCAGGATGCGCTGGACGACCTCGGTCACGAACTGATCGTTCGAGATCGAGGAGGCGCCGCCCTCGGTCCGGCCGTCGGCCTCGTGGAGGAAGACCAGGTCGAGGTCGCTGTGGTAGTTGAGCTCGCGGCCACCGAACTTGCCGAGGCCGATGATCGCCCAACGGTCGCGGCGGCCCTCGTCGCCGATCCGGGGGGTGCCGAACCGCTCGGCGCGTCGTCGCCACTGGTCGCGTGCGACCTGGCTGATGATCGCCTCGGCGACGTCGGCCAGCTCTCGGGTAACGACCTGGACCGGCTCTCGACCGAGGATGTCGCGGGTGCCGATCCGGACCCACTCCTTGTTGCGGAAGCTCCAGAGGATGGGAGCGAGGTCCTCAGCGCCGGCGCAGAGCCCGGCGAGCTCGGCCTTGATGGCCGACTCGGACGACGGCCGATCGACGACCAGCGAGTCGATCAGGTCGTCGATCATCCCTGGGTTGTTGATCAGGATCTCGGAGAGGAACTGGCTGGTGGCGCACAGTTCGACATAGAGCCGGAGGCTGGGCGGGTTGAAGTTGAAGAGCTCCCAGAGGACGGCCTTGGCACCGAGTGAGGCAGAGACCTTCTCGAGGTTGGTGAGGGTCATGTCGGGGTCGGGGGTTCGGCCGACGGCTTCGAGCAGGCGTGGTGCGATCGCGGCGAGGAAGTGGCGGCATCGGGCCTGCGAGAGGAACGGATAGTCCTCGCGGGCGAGGGCGAGCAGGTTCTGATGCGCGGTCGCTCGGTCGCGGAACGGGTAGGCCGCCATCACGGACTGGACCTGGGTGGGGTCGGGATCGGGGTCGAGGACCAGGTCGACGATCGGGTCGACGGCCTTGCCGTCGTCGGCGCGGAAGGCGTCGTGGAGGAGGTGGTCGAGGATTCGGCGGTTCAGTTCGGTTTTGCTTCGGTAGTCGGCCAGGAACCGGAGGGCCGGGCCGTTCCGGGCTTCCCAGGGGCTTGCCGGGGCGTATCCCATCCGGATGGCGAGCGTGCGCAGGGCCTCGATCTCGCGGGGCATCTCATGGGTCTGGCGGTCGAAGACGATCTGCAAACGGTGCTCGACCCGGCGGAGGAAGCGGTAGGTCTCGTCCATGAGGAACCGTTCATCGGCGGTCAGGCAGCCGACGCGTTCCAGCTCGGCCATCGCGTGGAGGGTGTTGCCGCCGCGGACGGCCGGATACTGGCCGCCGTGGAGGAGTTGCAGGAACTGGACGACAAACTCGACGTCGCGGATGCCGCCGCGGCCGGTCTTGACCTCGACTTCGGCCGTTCCGGCGGAGACGGTGCGCTGTTCGATCCGTCGCTTGAGGGTCTTGATCTCGGCGATCTCCGAAGCGGCGAGATAGCGTCGATAGACGAACGGCGTGATCGCCTGGACGAAGCCCTGGCCGAGATCGAGGTCTCCGGCGACCGGCCGGACCTTGATGAGGGCCTGACGCTCCCAGGTTCGGCCGCGGGTGACGTAGTAGCCGAGCGTGGGGCTGAAGGATCGGGCGATGGCGCCCTGCTCGCCATCGGGTCGGAGCCGGAGGTCCACGCGGTAGGCCATCCCCATCGCGGTATGCTCGGCCAGCAGGCGGACGACCTCGCTCCCCATCCGGGCGAAGAACTCGGCATTGGAGACGACCTTCGGTCCGTCGGTGCGTCCCTCGTCGTCGTAGAGGAAGATCAGGTCGATGTCGGAGCTAAAGTTCAGCTCCTCGCCGCCGAGCTTGCCCAGGCCGAGGACGACGAACCGGGCGGGCAGGCCGCGGGGCGTTCTCGGGACCCCGTATCGCTCCTCGGTATGGCGGCGAGCCCGGCGGACGGCGGCCTCGACACAGGCGTCGGCCAGGTGCGAGAGGTCGCGCGTGATAACCTCCAGCGGGAGGCCGCGGACGATGTCGTCGTAGCCGATCCGGAGGCTCTCGCGGTGCCGGAACCGCCGGATTGCCAGTTTCTGAGCCTCCTCGGTCGCGGCGGCCGAGACCGCCGCCCAGAGCTCCTCGACCAGCTCATCCCGGTCGCGAGGTCCCACCCCGGCGCGAAGCCAGCCGAAAAGGCCGGGGTCGCGGATCAGGACCTCACTGAAGTACTGGCTGGTGCTGAAGACCTGGAGGAGGATCTCGGTCGTTCTCGGGTCGCTGGCAAGCTGGTCGAGCGTCGCGTCCAGTTCGGGGATGGCGCCGAGGAAGCGCTCCAGGTTCGTCAGCGCCATCCCCGGATCGGGGCAGCCCGGGAGGACGGCGTTGAGTTGAGCGGCGATCCGGGCGACCTGGTCGAGGCAGGCCGGACCGGCGCGCCGGGTCAGGTCGATCAGATCGCGGGCGCCCCGCTCGGCATCGCGGACGCCCAGCCCCGAGAGCCAGCCGACGAGCAGCTCCGGGATCTCATGATAGGTGAGGAACCATCCAGCATTCATGGGATTGAATCAAAATCACAATGAACCACCGAGACACCGAGACACCGAGGAAATTCCAGGGAGCGGAATTGCGTCGAACTCTCTGTGTCTCTGTGTCTCGTTTTTCATGTTTGGTTCACCACAGAGACACAGAGGCACAGAGGAAATTCCAGGGAGCAGGCCAGGATTCTGTCCAACTATCCCATCGGATCTCTGTGGTTCGTTTTTCATGTTTGGTTAACCACAGAGACACAGAGGCACAGAGGAAATTCCAGGGAGCGGAATACTGGGCTCAACCATTGATGGGTTCTCGGGAACGGAAATCGTCCAACTCTTCCATCGGATCTCTGTGTCTCTGTGTCTCTGTGGTTCGATTCTTCTGGGATTCGATACTAATGTTTGGCGGCCGGGGCGACGTGTTGGAGGTGTCGGAGGATCAGTTCGACATCGTGCCGGGTGATGCCGAGGAGGTCGGCGATCTGCCGGTCGTCGGCGCCCGACTCGACGAGGGGCGGGACGCGGTCGGCGAACCGCCGGAGGGCGTCGGTCAGGCAGGGGCGTGGGGCGTATCGCCGATGCGCGGCCCAGGGAGAGCCGTGGCCCTCGAAGTCGGGGTCGAACCAGAACTCGCGACCGCCCTGTCGGAGCAGTTCGAGGAACCACTCGTCGAAGCTCCGGGCGATGATCCGAGGCGGAGAGCCGAGGGCGTCGTCGCCCGAGGTGAAGATCGGGTGTCCGTGGCCGGGGAGTCGATAGCCGAGGTCGATGCAGACGGTCTGGACGTTGGGGTTACCCAGCTCGAACCAGCTTTCGGGCTGAACGATCATCTCGGGGACGCGGGCGAAGGGGATCATCGGGCCGATCGCCGAGAGGGGATGGATCATCGGACCCGATCGATAGAGGCCGTTGGAGAGCTCCAGCCAGGTCCGCAATCCGAGCGGGAACCAGTAACCGTGGCGCTCTTCCCAGTCGCGGATCTCAGTGGCCGAGGCACCGGCGCGGCAGGGCTCGAGCGCCTCGGGGAAGCCCGCTTCGAGCGTACAACGATCAGGGGCGCGGCGGGGATCGATCCCGAGCCGTTCCATCCACCTATCGACGTTCTCGACGAGGCCGCCGGCCATCAAGTCGTCCCTCAAGCCGGCGTTGCGACGACCTCGGTGGTCTCGACCCGCCCAAACAGAGTCACTGCGCTGGCGTCCTCGATGGCCACCCGGACCATCCGGCCGACCAGGCGCTCGGAGCCGTCGAAGACGGCGATCCGGTCGCAGGACGTCCGGCCGGTGAGCTGGTCGATGCCATCCCACCCCTCGCGTCGGACCGACGTCCGGCTCGGTCCCTCCACCAGCACCTCGACCGTCCGGCCGATCCACTCCCGGTTGTCTTCGAGGCTGATCGCCGTCTGGATGGCGAGCAGCTCGTTGTTCCGCCGCTTCTTCTCCAACTCGGGGACGTCGTCCGGATAGAGCCGGTCGGCCCTGGTCCCCTCCCGTGCGCTGTACTTGAAGATGAAGCTGTTCTTGAACCGCGAGCGCTCGACCAGGCGGACCGTCTTTTCATACGACTCCTGGGTCTCGCCGCAGAAGCCGACGATGAAGTCGCTGGAGACTGCGACGCCCGGGATCGTCTCTCGGGTCCGGGCGAGCATCTCCTCGTAAGCGGCGACCGAGTACATCCGCTTCATCCGCTTCAGGATCTCGTCGCACCCGCTCTGCGCCGGGACATGCAGGTAGCGGGAGACGCGAGGGAGATCGCGGACGGCCTGCAAGAGGTCGTCGGTCATGTCATTGGGGAAGTTGGTGATGAACTTGATCCGCTCGATCCCCTCGATCTCGTGAATTTTCGCGAGGATGTCGGAGAGGCGCCAGATCCGGCCGTCGGGGGCTCGGTAACGGTAGCTGTTGACCGTCTGGCCGAGGAGGGTGATTTCCTTGACGCCCTGATCGGCGAGCAGTCGGGCCTCGGCGAGGATCGCGACGGGCGGACGGCTCTGCTCGGGGCCGCGAACCGAGGGGACGATGCAATAGGTGCAGAACTTGTCGCAGCCCATCATCACGCGGATGAACGCCTGGAAGGGCGTCGGCCGCATCGCGGGCTCTCGGTTGGCGTCGTAGGTCTCGAAGCTTGCGGTGATCGTCTCCAGCGAGCCGTCGGTCCGTGCCCGGCTGACGGCCAGGCGGGTCGGGTCGTCGCCCTTCGCCCTCGCGAGCAACTCCGGGACCCGCCCGAGCTGCCCTGGCCCCACCACGATGTCGACGTGAGGGGCCCGGCGGAGGATCTGGTCCTGATCCTTCTGCGCCATGCAGCCGAGGACGCCGATGGCGACCTCCGGCTTCTTTTCCTTCAGCCGCTTGATCCGGCCGAGGGCGCTATACACCTTGTCCTCGGCGTGCTGGCGGACCGAGCAGGTGTTGTAGAGGATGGCATCGGCCTGCTGGATGTCGTCGGTTAGCTCGTAGCCGTCCTGGCGCAGGCGGGCGACGACCAGTTCGCTGTCCAGCAGGTTCATCTGGCAGCCGACGGTCTCGATGTAGAGCTTCTTCTTCTGGTGGGGCGGGTCGCCCTGTTCGGCCATCGTCGCGATTCCCCGGCGCTCAGGATTCCGGGAGGCCCCGACGCGCCGCAACGCCCCGGCGTGGCGGCCGACAATCCAAGTCCTCCCATTCCATTTAGATCCTAACAGAGCCTTCGCCGCATGAAAACCGATCCTGACGGACATGCCGGATTCGGAGACCGCGGCGATCGCCTTCGTCTCGCAACCCGACCGAGCCTGGTTCCAGGGATGGCGAGAGGGGGAAGTTCGAGCTCGTTTACTACGCTGGCAAAAGAGAAGCTCAAGTAGGTCAGGCTTTCCAGCCTGACCTTTTCGAGCGGGTCAGGCTGGAAAGCCGGACCTACTTTCTTGCTGCCGTAATATAGGAAAGGCTTCCCCGTTCGCGGCGGGGCCATCGATCCTTCCTGGAAATGCGGCGATTTCCCCTTTGCGTTCTTCCTGGCGCCATGCCAGCGAGTGGGGAAGCTCGCAGGAGGTCCTCCGCCAATCGGTCGGAATCTCTGGACGCAGGTGGCGGAATCGACGATAAGACTCTGAGACGGATCGCCGCGCCCGACGTTGGGAGGCGGCCAGTCGCTGGCACGAGGGTGCACACGGATGTCCAGGCTCGCGGATCGGGTCCGGTCGCATGTCCGTCCCGGACGGCGGTTCTCACCAGACGAGGCCCAGGCCAGGGTCGGCCAGGTGGATGACCATCTCCCGCAATGGGCCGCCGCCGCGATTCTCGCGGTGATGTCGCTCCAGACCCTCTTCCTGCTCGTCGGCTGCGACTGGGATCTCTGCGGCGACGAGGCCGAATACTGGGCCTGGTCGCAACGGCTCGACTGGGCCTATTTCGCACGCGGACCGGTGATTGCGCTGGTGGTCCGACTCGGGGTCGAGTTGTTCGGCTCGTTCAGCGAGGCGATGACCGGCTCGTTGATGTTCGCCGCTCGCTTCATGGCGGTCCTGATCGGGGGTCTTACCGCCTGGGGAATCTTCCGGCTCGCCGAGGAAACCACCGGCTCGCGACGGTCGGCGTTGTTTGCGGTCCTGATCCTGCCGGCGATCCCGCTTTTCGCGGTGGGCGGGGTGATTATCACCGCGGACTCGCCGCTCATCGGCTCGTGGGTCTGGTCGGCGGTCTGGGCCTTCCGGGCGATCCGGCGCGACGACGCGAGAGCCTGGGCGATCTCCGGAGTGATCGGCTCGCTCGGGGTGCTGGCGAAGTACTCGGTCCTGGCGATGCCGGCGTCGGTCGGGTTGTTCCTGCTGCTCATTCCCGAGCGTCGGCGGGAGCTTTTGCGGCCGGGATTCTGGACAATGTCGATCCTTTGCGTCGGTCTCGGGCTGGGTCCGATCGTCGCCTGGAACGCCCATCACGGGTGGGTCGGCGCCACTCAGCTTGCCGATCGCGTGGGGCTGGCGAGCCGGGCGGTCTGGGGCGGTCTCGGACCCGTGCTCGGCTTCCTCGGCGGCGAGTTCGCCGTTCTCGGCGGCTTCTGGTGGGTGGCTGGCGTCGCCGCGATCGTCACCAGCCTCCGCGAGGTTCGCCGTCAGACGACGCACGACGCGAGGCGCGAGGGGACCGTCTTCTTGCTCGCGCTCTGGGGCGTGACCTGGTGCGCCTGCCTCTCGGCCAGCTTCCTCGGTGAGAGCGAGGCCAACTGGATGGCGACCGGTTACACGGCGCTGGTGGTCCTGATCGGGCGGCGGGCCGACATCGCCTTCGCGGAGGGCGGAGGCCGGAAGCGGGCCTATCTGGTCTCGTGGGGAATGGCCGTCTCGCTGATCGCGATGGTCCACCACACCGAGTGGTTCTATCCGGCGATCGCCCGATTTGTTCCCGGGCCGACGAAGCGATTCGCGGCGCCGTTGCGGGTGTACGACGCCACGGCCCGGATGCGAGGCCATAAGGAGCTGGCGGTCGAGGTGGAGAAGCGGCTCGAATCGCTTCGGGCGGCCGGTGAGAATCCGTTCGTGGTGACGGCGTACTACCAACTCGCCTCGACGCTCTCGTTTTACATGAAGGGTCATCCCGAGACGTATTGCCTGGCCTGGAACTTCGGGATGTCGAGGGAGCCGGTCAACCAGCACGACCTCTGGCACCCCAATCCTCGGCACGATCCCGAGCCCTTTCTGGGGCGGACGGTGCTGGTGGTCGAGGACGCGAACCAGCCGCCGAACTATGCGATGATCCTTCGGGACAAGAAGGTCGTCCGAAGCCTTGAGCCGATCGAGCGGTTCGAGATCAAGGAGCGAGGTGTGACGGTGGCGGCCTGGGACATCGCGATCGGCCGCGACTTCCGCGGGGTCGCCGGTTACGAGCAGAATCGCCCGGGTGCCAGAAGACATCCGAAGCCGCTCGCCCGGACCGCTGCCCCCTCGGCTCCGGTCCGTTGACAGGTGGAGGGGCGCCCGATAGCCTCGACGGAGAAAGCGGGCGACCACCCACCGATCTCCTCGTTGCGAAAGGGCTTGCCATGAATCCGGATTCGGGACGTCGTCGGTTCCTCCAGACGGCCTCGGCCGCCCCGTTCCTGGCGATGCCGGCGGCCCTCGCCGTCGAGGCGGGTGCGAAGCAGCCGAGCGAGACGCTCGTCGTCGGAGTGATCGGCGTTGGAGGACGCGGGACCCAGCACACCCAGAGCTTCGCCGCGATGAACGGCGTCCAGGTCGCTTATGTCTGCGACGTCGATCAGCGACGCGCCGGCCTCGCGGCCGACGTCGCCCATCGAGCCGCCGAGGGCAAGCCGAAGACAAAGGCCGTGGGCGACCTCCGAAAGGTCCTCGACGACAGGGCCGTCGACGCGGTCGTGATCGCGACCTGCAACCACTGGCACGCCCCCGCGGCCATCCTCGCCTGTGCGGCCGGGAAGCACGTTTACGTCGAGAAACCGTGCAGCCACAACCCGCGCGAGGGCGAGCTGCTCATCGAGGCGGCGCGGAAGCATAACCGGGTCGTCCAGATGGGCAACCAGCGCAGGAGCTGGCCGAAGGTGATGGAGGCCATCGAGCAGATCCGCTCCGGCGCGATCGGGCGTCCCTACTTCGCCGAATGCTTCTACACGAACAACCGGGGCTCGATCGGCCACGGCCAGCCAGGACCCGTCCCGGCCTGGCTCGATTACGAGCTCTGGCAGGGACCGGCCGCCCGTCAGCCCTATCGCGACAACATCTTGCACTACAACTGGCACTGGTTCTGGAACTGGGGCAACGGCGAGCTCGGCAACAACGGCGTCCACATGATCGACGTCGCGCGCTGGGGCCTGGGCGTCGATTACCCGGTCCACGTGACCTCATCGGGCGGCCGATACCGGTTCGAGGACGACCAGGAGACACCCGACACGCACGTCGTGAGCTTTGATTTCGACGGCCGAAAGACGATCACCTGGCAGGGGAGAAGCTGCAACGCAGCCCGGCCGGGAGCCTCGCGGGCCGATGTGGTCTTCTACGGCGAAAACGGCGCCCTGGAGATCGACGGCGGCGGCTACACGATCAAGGACCTCAAGGGGAAGCCCTCCAAGAAGGTGACCGGCCAGGGCGGCGACGCGACCCACCTGGCGAACTTCGTCGCCGCGGCGAGGGGCGAGGCGAAGCCGAACAGCGAGATCGAGGAAGGCCACCGGAGCACCCTGCTCTGCCACCTGGGGAACATCGCCCATCGGACTGGCCGGGCCCTCCGCTGCAACCCGAAAGACGGCCGCATCCTCGACGATCCCGAGGCGATGCGGTTCTGGAGCCGAGAGTACGCCCCGGGCTGGGAGCCGAAGGTCTAATCCGCGGACGCCGGCT
>DAIDJI010000145.1 GCA_027451455.1 Planctomycetales bacterium
CAACTGCGATCCGTGGGCGGCGAGCATCACTTCGAGATCGTGGGCAAGTGGGGCATCGACAAATGGTTCCGCATCCCGGACCACCTGTACCGAGAACTCCTGTCCCTGAAGGCCGAGAGCCCCTACGTCTTCGGGATCTACAAGCAGCAACTCCGGCAGTTCCACGAGCGAGGGCCTCGGCCCTGGTTGGCGCAGAGGGTCTCCGACGAGTTCGAGCCCGACAATCTCGGCGACTGGTTTTACGAACGGGTGCAGGACTGGTCCAAGGATTCCCCGGATGGGCGGGCCTACCTCCACATCTTCCGCAAGACGAGCCTCCAGTACGCCCGCAGCGGCGAGGACCTGAACCGGCAGGTCGCCTCGGACGCCCGCCTGGGGGTCTCCGTGATGCTGACCAGCTACGTGAAGGAATCCGACGAGGAGATGCGGGCCAAGAGCAACCGGACCTACCGGCGGATCGTCGCCAGCCTGCCGCCCGATGTCGCCGAGCGGTACGGGTACGTCGAGGAGGGGATCGACCCGTTGATCGAGCGGCTCCAGGCCGCCGTCGCCCGTCAGGAGTGGGGGCTGGCCTCGCAGATCACGGCGGAACTCCAGCGGCGAGAAGGGGCGAAGCCGGCCTTGTGAAATCCTGTGAAAAGGGCTGGGCCGACTCCCGGCCCGTGACTCCAAGCACTCAGATCCTTGTCGCTGGAGTAGGGGCCGGGACACTTGATTGACGAGCCGGAAATGCGAGAGGGGCGGGCCTCGGATCGACGAGGCCCGCCCTTCTTGTTCTTGTTATCGCCCTTGTCGAGGCCGAGTCTAGGTCTGGTCTTGTGAAATCCTGTGAAAAGGCTGACGGGGCGAGAAAGTCGATTTCACAAGGTCGCCGCAAGTATCGTCAAGCAAGAAGTTTAGGAAGTACACCCGAGAGGATTCGAACCTCTAACCTTCGGTTCCGTAGACCGATGCTCTATCCAATTGAGCTACGGGTGCAGGTCATTCATGACCGTCGGGAACTATCCTAACGTCCCGAGGGCCCGGGGGCAAGCGGGGCGTCTGGCGAGTGCTCGGGCAGAGCGATGGCCATCGTCCGGCCCTCCTCGGCCGATCGGTAGGCCGCCCAGATCACGTCCATCGTGGACAGATTGTCCCGTCCACTCGTCTCGTGCTCGGCGCCGGTGCGCAGGCCCTCAATAAAGTGCCGCTGGGTTGCCGCGTAGCCGTCGACATAGACGGCCCCGTCCTCCGGCAGGGGGACCTCGATTCGTTTGCGTCGGCCATCGAAGCGTGCGAGCTCCAGCGAGCCGTCGGTTTGCAGGCGGATGGTCCCCTCCGTCCCTTCCACCACCGTCGGGTTGAGGGCCCACTCGGGGCGCGAGTCCTCCGGAACGGCGCACCAGGTCAGATCGAGCCAGCCGAGGGCACCGTTCGCAAACGTCAGGGCCAGCATCGCGACGTCCTCCCCGATCGTCTCAAGGCCGAAGCGGGCGGTCGTTGCCGCGACGGTCCGAACCTCACCAAAGAGCGATCGGGCCGTGTCGACCAGGTGACAGCCGACGTCCATCAGGATCAGTCGACTCATCTTGGCCAGATAGGGCTGATTCGCCAGGCCGTCGGGGCGTAGGGCTCTTGTGTCGTGATGCATGATCCGGAGCCGGATCGGGCGTCCGACTCGTCCCGAGGCGATCTCCGACCGGAGGACTCGATACCATGGGCGGAATCGCCAGTTCTCGTGGATCATCAGCCGGACCCCGGCTCGGTCGCAGGCGGCGATCATCGCCAGGAAGTCGGCCCGGTTGGAGGCCGCCGGCTTCTGACAGAGCACGTGCAGGCCGCGCTCCGCCGCCTGCCCCACCAACTCGACGTGCGAATCGGGGTGGGTGCAAATTTCCACGAAGTCCAGCGACGTTTCCCGCTCGAAAAGCGAGGACGCTTCCGCGTACCGCCGCGCCTCCGGAACCCAGCGACCCGCCGCATCCAGCCGCTCAGGGTCGCGGTCGCAGAGGGCCACGATCCGGACCCCAGGCACTCGCGACCACCCCTCCAGGTGGTGCGGCGAGACAAATCCGCAGCCGATCAGGGCACCCTCAATGGTCATGAGTCCGGGAGTCCTTGGGTTTTTGCGTCCTTGGTCCTTGAGGGTCGCTTTGCGAAGCCGGACCTGGCGCCTCGCTCTCCTCTTATACTGTCCGGTACGTCCGGACAGACTCAAGAACCAAGGACTCCAGGACCCGGGACCAGGGGACCAAAGTAAGGACTGGTTGCGTCGGCGGTAGGGCCTGCGCATAATGAACCCACTCAGCCAGCCCTGGTCCCCGGGGACTTCTGGGCTGCGCGCCTCGCCGTCGGGCCGGGGATGACCCGCGTGGATCAGCCGGCCCCGCGATTGTGCCATCGAGATCGGATCGTGCGGGGCCCGACCCGATGCGCGAGCGGGCCTCAGGCCGGGGTGCTGTTGTCGACACGGGATTGATTCAGCGGAGGATCGCACCGGTATGTCCACGCCCGTCATGATCGAGGCCGATGGGCTCTCCAAGCAGTTCGGGCCGTTCCTGGCCGTCCGGGACGTCTCGTTCTCCATCCCGAAGGGGCAGGTCGTCGCCTTCCTCGGGCCCAACGGCGCCGGGAAGACCACGACCATGCGGCTGCTCACCGGCTTCGTCGCTCCGACACGCGGCTCGGCCCGGATCGCCGGGATCGATGTGCAGGTCGACCGGATCGCCGCCGCGGAGAACCTCGGGTATCTCCCGGAGAATGGCCCGCTCTATCCGGACATGACCCCCACGGCACTACTCCGGTTCTTCGGCGAGGCGCGGGGGCTTTCCGGCAGCCGGCTGAAGTCGCGGATCGACGCGGTCGTCTCGCAGTGCTCGCTCGATTCGGTGGCGCACAAGCCGATTGCGAAGCTCTCCAAGGGCTATCGCCAGCGAGTCTCGATGGCTCAGGCGCTGCTGCACGATCCCGACGTTCTCATCATGGACGAACCCACGAGCGGCCTGGACCCCAACCAGATTCGCGGAGTTCGCCAGCTTATCCGCGACCTCGGCCGCTCGAAGACTGTGCTGGTCTCGACCCACATCCTCCAGGAGGTCGAGCCGGTCGCCGATCGGGTGCTCTTCATCCACGACGGCAAGATCGTCTTCGATGGCAAGCCGGCCGAGCTTGCCGAGAAGAGCGGCAACCTCGAGCAGGCGTTCTACAGCCTGACGGCCCAGCCGGTTTGATCAAACGAGGGATCGGGACGCCGCGGGAGGAAGCCGGTCGGCGCGGGAATTTGCCCGGCCTGGACCACGCGATCCGGCGGAGCGCCCCGCGAGCAACCACGACGCATCGGATGGCATTGCATCGCCAGGACAGGACACGAGAGGACGACTGAGGTGACCACGCTCGAATCCCCAACGGCCGGCGAGCAGAAGGCGGCGCGATCGGGCCGCACCGGCAGGCCCTGGCCGCTCCGGCCCCACGTGATCGGCGCCGTCTTCAAACGGAACGTGCTGAGCTACTTCAGCAACCCGGCCGGCTATGTCTTCATCACACTCTTCGTGCTGATCAGCTCGTGTGTCGCGTTCTGGCAGGACGCCTTCTTCACGAGCAACCTTGCGAACCTCGACCAGCTCAACCGGTTCATGCCGTACCTGCTTCTGTTCTTCGTCCCGGCAGTGACGATGAGCCTCTGGGCCGACGAGCGCCGGCAGGGAACCGACGAACTGCTTTTGACCCTCCCGGCTGGCGATCTGGACGTCGTCCTGGGCAAGTATCTGGCGGCCGTCGGGATCTACACCGTGGCGCTGGCGTTCTCGCTGTCGCACGTGTTGATCCTGATGTCGCTCGGCGGGGCCGACTACGGCGTGATCGCCGCCAATTATCTTGGCTACTGGCTGATGGGCGCCATGTTGATCGCGATCGGGATGGTCGCCTCGCTGGTCTCGTCGAACGTGACCGTCGCGTTCATCCTCGGGGCCCTCTTCTGCGCCCTCCCTGTGTTTCTGGAGTGGGTCGGCTCGCCGTCGATTGAGTTTTTGCTGAGAAACTCGGGGCTGCTGGCTCTCTGGCAGAAGCTCGGAAACGCTGCTGGGCCCGACACGATGTCGACGTCGGGACGCGTGATCGAGCAGTGGTCGATTCCCGGCCGGTTCGAGGACTTCGGCTCGGGCGTGGTTCCGATCTCGGGGTTGCTGTACTTCCTCGGGATCGCTGGTGCGATGCTCTACCTGAACGTCATTCTGCTCGGGCGGCGGCACTGGTCCGGCGCCGGGTCGAGCGGGCTGCGCTGGCTTCACTCGGCCGTCCGACTCGTCTCGGTGATCCTGGCGATTCTCAGCCTGACGGCCCTGGTGGACTTCTCGGGCGCCCGGGTGGACACCAGCCGGGAGGGGCTGCACTCGCTCTCGCCTGAGTCGCTCGCGCTGATCCGGCAGGTCCCTGCCGACCGGCCGGTGATGATCCATTGCTATTACAGTCCGCAGGTCCCCCGCGATTACGTCGAGACCAAGGCGACGCTCCTGAGCCTGCTCCGCGAGTATGAGGCGAAGAACCGCGGAAAAATCCAGCTCAACCTGGTGCCGACCGAGATGTACTCGGAGCAGGCGCGCGACGCCGAGAAGCGGTTCGGGATCGAGCCGCGGAAGGTGCTCGCGACCGAGCAGGGGAAGCAGTCGGCCGTCGACGTTTTTCTGGGCGTCGCGTTCGTCTCGGGACTCGAAGAGGTGGTGATTCCGTTCTTCGAGAAGGGGTTGCCGGTCGAGTACGAGGTCACGCGGTCGATCCGGGTGGTCTCCAAGAGCAGCCGGCCGAAGCTGGGCATTCTGACGACCGACGCGAAACTGATGGGCGGCTTCGACATGCGAAGCTTCAACCAGACGGCCGAGTGGCCGATCGTCACCGAGTTGAAGAAGCAGTACGACGTCTCATCTGTCTCGGCCGATGTCGCGATTGCCGAGGACATCAACGTTCTGCTGGTGGCGCAGCCCTCGTCGCTCACGCAGAAGCAGATCGACAACCTGACCGCGTACGTCAAGAAGGGCGGGGCGACGCTGATGTTCCTCGACCCGGCCCCGGTCGACAATATCGAGATCTCGCCCGAGCTACCGCGACGGTCGCCGGGCGGGCCGTTCGGCGGCGGGCCGCAGCCCGAGCCGAAGGGGAACCTCCGGCCGCTCCTCGAGCTTTGCGGGATCGATTGGCCGTCGTCCGAGATCATCTGGAACGACTTCAACCCCCACCCTCGGTTCGCCAGTCTCTCGCGCGAGGTCGTCTTTGTCGGCAAGGGGGAGTATGCCGGCGAGTTCAACAAGGACGAGGCCGCCAGCTCGGGGCTCCAGGAAGTCGTCGCCATCTTCCCGGGCCTGCTCCGGAGCGGTGCCGGCACCGGGCCGGGCAAGAAGTTCGTCCCACTGGTCAAGACGGGCCCCCGAGGGGGAACCCTTCAGTGGGGCGACGTCTTCCAGCAGAGCTTCATGGGCGTTGGCGGCATCAACCCCCGCCGCCGTTACTTCCCCACCGGTGAGGAATACACCCTCGCCGCCCGGATCACCGGCGACCTCGCCGCCCCGGCCGAGACGAAGAAGGATGAGGCCAAGAAGGATGAAGGCAAGAAGGACGCCGGAACGAAGCCCGCGAAGCTCAACGTGATCGCGATCGCCGACCTCGACATGATCGGCGAGCAGTTCTTCCGGATCCGGGCCGAGAAGTACGAGGAACTGGACCTCGACAACATCACCTTCGTGCTGAACTGCGTCGACGTGCTCTCCGGCGACGAGTCGTACATCCCCCTTCGGAAGAAGCGGCCCCAGCTCTATCGCCTGGAAAAGATCCAGCGCGAGACCAGTGAATACTACAAGGACCTGGAGGACGAGACCAAGGTTGCCGAGGATCAGGCCCGCAAGAAACTGGACGAGGCCCAGAAGGCCTTCGACAAGCAGGTCGACCAGGTTCGCAACAACCCCGAGCTGGACGAGCGCTCGAAGGAGGCCCAGCTCCAGAACTTGCAGGCCGTCGCCCAGCGCCGGCTCGACGTCCAGAAGGCGATCATTGAGGACGCGAAGGAGGCGAGGATTCGCGACAGCCGGGCCCGGCTCGAACAAAATACCCGGGCGATCCAGAACGTTGTCCGGTTCGAGGCTGCGGCGTTGCCCCCGCTCCCGCCGCTGATCCTCGGCCTCGTGGTCTTCTTCGCTCGACGCGCCCGCGAGAACCGCGGGGCCAGCCCGAAGCGGATGGCCGGCTAACCCTTGCTTGTTGATCCTGGCCGGGCGCGGTGGTCGGCTCTCCGCCCCCGCCTCGGCCCTGGCCTCTTGGCTCGACTCATCACGAAGGCACGCTCAGGGCCGGGAGACGCGCCCGGGCTGTTTGTGCCCACCACCCCACCAGGTCCGAAGACGATGAACGATCTAATCAAGACACTCCTTTTCGCGGCCGTGGCGCTCGTGCTGACCGGCGCAGCGCTGGTGAGCACCCGCGACCGGGCCTACCGCGATGAACGGTTCAACGACCAGGGCCAGGAGTTCTTCGCGGACTTCGACCCCGAGCAATGCACCGACCTGGAGGTCGATAGCTTCGACCCCTCGACGGCCACGGCCCACCGGTTCCAGGTGATGTGGAAGGACAAGAAGTGGGTGATCCCCTAGCATTATGACTACCCGGCCGATGCCCGCGACCGGCTCTCAAAGACAGCGGCGGCCGTGATGGGCCTCCGCAAGGACACCATCCGAAGCGACAACGCCGAGGAACATCAGGCGATGGGGGTGATCGACCCGCTCGACACCAAGGCCGCGAGCCTCGAAGGCCGGGGCCAGCGGGTCACGCTTCGCGACAGCTCCGGTAAGACCCTCGCCGACTTCATCATCGGCAAGGAGATCAAGGGGACCGGCCACGGAGCCGACTCGGCCGGGGCCCAGCACTTCGTCCGTGTTCCCGGCCAGAAGCGGACCTACGGCGTGGTGGTCAAGGCCGACCTCTCCACGAAGTTCGCCGACTGGATCGAGACCAACCTGCTGAAGGTCGAGGCCGGCAAGATCCGCAAGGTTCTCTTCGATAACTACAAGATGCAGGAGGTCCGGACTGCCGGCGGCGAGTCGGTTCTGGCCCCGATCGGCGATCAGCGGGTCACGATCACTCGCAAGGAGTCGTTCGGGCCGTGGAACGTCGCGATCGAGAAGCGCGACCCCGATACCGGCAAGTGGAACCCCTCGCCGATGCCGCCCAACCAGGAGGCCAACGAGGAGCGGCTCCGCGAGCTGACCGAGGCCCTCGGCGACCTCAAGATCGTCGGCGTTCGGCCCAAGCCGCCAGGGCTGACCGACCCCAATGATCCGAAGTTGCAACTGACCGTCCCGATCGCGACCTCGCTGATGAGCCGGGGCTTCTACCTCTCGCGGAACCACGGCCTCTTCTCCGACCAGGGCGACGTGGTTGTCTCGACCGATGACGGAGTGGTCTACACGCTCCGGTACGGCGGTCCGGTCTTCACGACCGGCGATGAGCTCTCGGCCGGCACGCCCGACGCTGACGAGAAGAAGGACAAGGACGCCGCGAAGAAGCCGGCCGCGAAGCAGGCCGCCGGCGCCCAGGAGAATCGTTACCTGATGGTGACGGTCTCGTTCGACCCGACGATGCTCCCCGAGCCGGCGAAGGTCGAAAAGCCGCTGAGTCGAGCGGGCGAGGTCCACGACCTGCCGGGCGACGTCTTCGCTCCCAAGGCCGACGATCCGAACTACCTCGCCGATCAGAAGGCGGCCGAGGAGAGGGAAAAGCGGGAGAAGGACGAGCACGACCGGAAGATCGCGGATGGTCAAAAGAAGGTGAAGGATCTCGCGGCCCGGTTCGGCCCCTGGTATTACGTGACGCCGGGCGAGAGCTTCACCAAGATCAACCTCGACGCGGCGAACGTCCTCAAGCCGAAGGGCCCGCCCGGCGGTCCCGGCGGTCCCGGCGGCGGAAACCTCCCTCCGATGGGCGGCTTCCCGGGCGGCCCTGGCGGCTTCCCGGGTCATCCGTGATCGAGCCCGGGTCGGGAGGAACCACGAAAAACACGAAGGACACGAACGAACGAAGAATTCCGGGGCTCGGGGATGAACTATCTCTCCGGTAAGATGGTCCATCCGACGTCGGGACCGCTTCCCGGCCGGGTCGGGCTCCCTTCGTGACCCTCGTGTTTTTCGTGGTTCCGGCATTTTTTGAATTCTCAGGAGCGGCGAATGGCGGTGCAGACGGATTCGGGGAGGCGGCGACATCTTCTCTCGGCCCTGGTGCAGAACCGGCCCGGCGTGCTGGCGCACGTCTCGGGGATGTTCGCGTCGCGGGGCTTCAATATCGACAGCCTTGCGGTCGGCGAGACCGAGGACCCCAACCTCTCGCGGATCACCGTCGTCGTGATGGGCGACGACCGGCACCTCGAGCAGGTTCGCAAGCAGCTCGAGAAGATCGTCACCGTCGTGAAGGTTCACGATATCTCGAGCGAGGACTACGTCGAGCGCGACCTGATGCTGATCAAGGTCCAGGCGCCGGCGGCGGTCCGTGCTGAGATCCAGGCGCTGGTCGATATTTTCCGAGGCCGGGTCGTGGACGTCAGCCCCGAGATCCTGATGATCGAGATCTCGGGGAAGGAGCAGAAGATCGAGGCGTTCATCGAGCAGGTTCGGCCGTACGGGATTCACGAGCTGGCGCGGACCGGCCGGATCGCCCTGGTCCGCGGCGATCGCCCGATGGAGGCCGATCGCGAGGTGACGATGCCCGACACGGGAGCCGCCGAGGAGACCGCCGAGGTCCGCGGCCATTCCGAGCTCTGATCCGATCCCGGATCAGGGGCGGATGCGTTAAGATGTGAGATGGGAGTTGAGATCGATTGTTCGTCGGCGGGTGGGCCTCGATTGGGCTCGACCGAGACGACTGGCCGGGCCGAGCTACTGGGAGAGGACGACGTCGATGCCTGCGAAGATGTACTACGATCAGGACGCCGATCTATCGCTGCTGAAGGGGAAGACGATCGCAGTGATCGGCTATGGGAGCCAGGGGCACGCCCAGGCGCAGAACCTGCGTGACTCGGGCTGCAACGTCGTGATCGGCCAGCGGCCGGGCTCGGCGAATTACGACGCGGCGGTTCGCGACGGCTTCAAGCCGGTCTCTGCCGCCGAGGCCGCCGAGGCCGGCGACCTGATCAATATCCTCCTGCCGGACGAGGTTCAGGGCGAGGTCTATGCCCGCGACATCCGGCCGCACCTCAAGCCGGGCAACCTGCTCCTCTGCTCGCACGGCTTCAACATCCACTTCGGCCAGGTCGTCCCGCCCGAGGGTGTTGACTGCGCGCTGGTCGCCCCCAAGGGCCCCGGCCACCTGGTTCGGAGCGAGTTCGTCAAGGGGGGCGGCGTTCCCTGCCTGATCGCGACGACCGAGACCTGCACCCCTGCCGGCAAGGCGCTCGCCCTGGCCTACGCCAAGGGGATCGGCGGCAGCCGCGCCGGTGTCCTGCAAACCACCTTCGCCGAGGAGACCGAGACGGACCTCTTCGGCGAGCAGGTCGTCCTCTGCGGCGGTGTCAGCGCCCTGGTCAAGATGGGCTTCGAGACGCTCGTCGAGGCCGGATACCAGCCCGAGAGTGCCTACTTCGAGTGCCTGCACGAGCTGAAGCTCATCGTCGACCTGATGTACCGCGGCGGGCTCAACTTCATGCGCTTCAGCGTGAGCGACACCGCCGAGTACGGCGACTACGTCTCGGGTCCCCGGATCGTGGACGGGCACGTGCGTGAGACGATGCGCCAGGTGCTGACGGAGATCCAGGACGGCACCTTCGCAAAGCGCTGGATCGCCGAGAACGAGGCCGGCCGCCCGGAGTTCAACCGGCTGCGGCGGCAGGACCAGGATCACCTGATCGAGCGGGTCGGGGCCGAC
>DAIDJI010000146.1 GCA_027451455.1 Planctomycetales bacterium
CAGGGCGCCATCACCAGGACGGCTGCGAGTGCGAAGATCAGGGCTCCGGTGATCGCCGATCGGGCGTCTCGGCGGCGGAGCCCGGCGACGACCCAGGCGGCAAGCAGGACCGGGACGAAGAGGAGCCACGAGGGCCGAACCATCACCGCGGCACCAGCGGCGACCCCGCCTCCCATCGCGATCGGCCAGGTCCGCCGACCGGGCTCGTCCGAAGGCCAGAGCGCCGCGATGGCGAGCAATGCGGCGAGCATCAGGGGCTCGAACGCCGCCTCGGAGAGTATCAGGGCCGACATCGCGATCGCCTGCGGGTGAAGGGCCGCCGCCGCCGCCGCGAGGATCGGGACAGCCGAGGCCCACCGATCTCGGCCCGGTGGTGCGAGCCGTCGGGCGATCTGATAGACGAGGTAAACGCAGAGCGTTCCGAGCACGGCCTGGACCAGTCGAACCGGTAGCGTCCGCTCGCCCAGTGCCGACTGGCAGGCGGCGAGGAACAGAGGATAGCCGGGGGTTCGAATGGCGAAGTGGGGGATGTCGCCCCACTCGACGTATTCATAAGGACCGCCCGCCCGGAGGGCGCGGGCCAGTTCCCAGTAGATGTCGGTGTCGGGAAGCAGGTCGAGCCGTACCTGGCCCCGGCCGCGGACATACCACTCGACCAGGTCGGCCGCTCCCACCCGAAGCACCAGCGCCACCTCCAGGACGAGCGCAAGGGAGAGCCATCTCATCGGCGGGCGGACGCCCAGCCCGGTATCGGGCGAGGCGGGCACGGGCTCCGACGGGCTGGTTCCCGACATGCGATCTCCCCGAACGCCAGGCCCCGAACCCTGGTCGGGCGACGCGAGGCCCGGATCCGGTCGGGAACAAACGCGGGCGCGAAGCCCACACGAGTCGACGAGAGGCGCAGCGCCGACAGGCCGCGGTCGATTGGCGGAGGGGATCGTAAACCCGGGTGCCGCGGCGGTCAATCGCAACCGGCTCCGCTCGCACGATGGCTTGACGACCCGTTCGGCCCCCCGGATGTCTTTCCCAGGTTCACCTCGCTGCGTTGCCGGCTTGCTGGGCCGATCGTACGATGGGGCAAGGCCCATCAGGGCCGAACAGACCCTTTGGAGGCCGAATCATGTCCGTCCCTTCGATCACCCGGCCGCAGAGCCGGGGTCCAGGCGATCCGGCTGGCGGCGGCACGATCCCGCCGCTGGAGAACGGCGACCGGCTCACCCGCAATGAGTTCGAACGCCGCTATCACGCTATGCCCGGGGTGAAGAAAGCCGAGCTGATCGAAGGAGAGGTCTACATGCCGTCGCCGGTCCGACACGGTCGCCACAGCCACCCCCACACCCGGGTCGTCACCTGGCTGGGAAACTACGAGACCGCCACGCCCGGCGTCGAAGCCGGCGACAACGGCAGCATCCGCCTCGACCTGACCAACGAGCCCCAGCCCGACGCCTACCTCATCATCCTCCCCGATCGGGGCGGCCAGTCCCGGATCAGTGAGGACGATTACATCGAGGGGGCGCCGGAGCTGGTCGCCGAGGTCGCCGCCAGCAGCGCCAGCTTCGACCTTGGGAAGAAGCTCGAGGTCTACCGCCGCAACGGCGTCCGGGAATACCTGGTCTGGCGAGTCCTCGACCGCGAGGTCGACTGGTACGTGAACCGTGGGGGGGGCTTCGATCGGCTCCGGCCGGTCGACGGGGTCCTGCAGAGCGAGGCCTTCCCTGGGCTCTGGCTCGCCCCGACGGCCCTCGTCCAGGGCGATGGGGCCGCGGTCGACGCCGCCCTCCGCAGCGGCCTCGAATCGCCCGGCCATGCCGAGTTCGTCGACCGGCTGGCCCGCGATCGTCGCGAGGCCCCGCCTCCGTCCGAGGGCGAGGCTACGGGCGACTGACACCCTCGTTCGCCCCGCCCTCTTCGGCCCTCGGCACCCGGGCGAACCGCGACGACTCGAACGTCTGGATGCCCTCCGGCGTCGCCCTCTGATAGAGCGCCGCCGCGCCCGGGGTCTCGTCGACGAGCCTCAATCCCCGCTCGGGCCCGAGCAGATAGGCGGCCGTTTCGAGGGCGTCGGCGGTCGCGCCATCGGTGGCGACGACTGTCACCGAGGCACGGTCCTCGCGGCCCATCCCGGTCCTTGGATCAACGATGTGCGAATATCGGTGGCCGTCAATCACGACAAATCGCTCAGCGTCGCCAGCCGTCGATACCGCGGCGTTCGCCAGGATCAGGGTGGGCGGTCGGTAAGACATCTTCGGGTCGACGGAAGCGATGGCGACACGCCATCCCTGGGCGTCCGGCGGTGGGTCACCGGCGACGATGTCCCCCGCGCCGCCGACCAGGGCCTGCCGGATTCCCATCGATTTCAAGACGTCGATCGCCGCCTGCGAGGCGTATCCCTTGGCGATTCCGCCGACATCCAGCTTCATCCCCCGCAGCTTCAGCTCGACGCTCCGCGCGTGCGGGTCGAGGATCATTTTATCCGAGCCGACCAATCGTCGTTGTTCGGCGATTCGGGCTGGATCGGGAAGCTTCCGATCGCGCCGGGCCCGCCGCCAGAGCCGGCCGACCGGCGCCACGGTCACATCAAACATCCCGTCGGAACGATCGTAGAACTGCTTCGAGCGATCCAGGACGTCGAAGAGGTCGGCCCCGACAGCGACCGGCCCGTTCCCCGCCGCTGCCGAAAGGCGCGAAAGCTCGCTCTCCGGGTCGTAGTCGCTGAGGACCCGGTTGAGCGCCTCGATCCGATCGAAGGCCGCCCGGGAGGCGCGTCTGGCGGCGTCGCCATCGGTGGAGTATAAAACAATGTGAAATGGGCTGGCCATGTGGGTCTCGTCGAACTCGAATCGCGAAGGCCGCCCGAGAGGACCGGGCCCCTGCCCGGCCCCGCCCACGACTGCACACGAGATCCAGAGCCACGCCGCGAATGTCGGTCCCATGATCGCCCCCGGGCGCCTGGCCGATTGGCATCCCGTCGGCCCTGGCATCGATCCGATACGTCGAAGTCCCCTGGAGTGGAGCATACCAGACGTGATCCGCATCCCGCACGCCCTCGCCCTGGCCGCCTCGGTCGCGATTGTCGCGGCTGGCCGCACCTCGATCGCCCAGTCCGCCGCCGGAGAGATCAAGCCCTACACCGAGACCATCCCCGGGACCGACGTGAAGTTCGAGATGCTGCCCATCCCCGGCGGCACCTTCACCATGGGCAGCCCCGCCGGCGAGGAAAAGCGCGGCGACGACGAGGGCCCGCAGCACCCCGTCCAGATCGCTCCGTTCTGGATGGGCAAGTGCGAGGTCACCTGGGAGGAATACGATAACTTCGCCTTCCAGCTCGACCTCAAGCGGAAGGCCCGCGAGGGCGTCGACCTGACGAAGCAAACCGAGACCGAGAAGAAGGCCGACGCCGTCACCCGGCCCACCCCTCCGTATGCCGACGAAACCTTCGGTTTTGGTCGCAACGGCCAGCCCGTGATCTGCATCACCCACCACGCCGCGATGGAATACACCCGGTGGCTCTCCGAGAAGACCGGAAAGCTCTATCGCCTCCCCACAGAGGCCGAGTGGGAATACGCCTGCCGCGCCGGGACCAAAACCGCCTACTCCTGGGGCGACGACCCCTCGCAACTGGGCGAGTACGGCTGGTACGTCGAAAACGCCGAGCAGCCCCAGAAGGTCGGTAAGAAGAAACCCAACCCCTGGGGCCTTCATGACATGCACGGCAATGTCGCCGAGTGGTGCCTCGACCACTACGTCGCCAACGCCTACAAGACGTTCCCAACCGACAGGCCAACCCTCGAACCGGTCCTCCTGCCCGACGCCAGGGAGTACCCTTACGTCGTTCGCGGCGGCTCGTGGGACGATGACGCCGAGAAGCTTCGAAGCGCCGCGAGACGGGGCTCGGATCCGGAATGGAGCGTTCAGGACCCCCAGCGTCCCCAGAGCATCTGGTGGCACACCGACGCCACCTTCGCCGGCTTCCGGATCGTTCGCCCGGTCGAGGAGCAACCCTCCATGAAGGGGCTCAGGTCGAAGGTCGTCAAGGGCAAGGGAACGCGTTGATCGCCAGGGCTCGGACCAGCCGGGCCCCCGCGAGAATGCCGCGATGATGAAGAAGAGAAGGATTCAAGATTGAGAACTCAAGATTGCAAAGTTCGAACTCCAGAGTCCTGATAGAAGTCACGCATTTGGCCTGTTGGATCGTCCGTGGATGTGAAGGCACCGGAGATAGGAAAGAGCCGGTAAGTGGTATGCCCTTGCCTATCTCGCCGACAGAACGCGGGTCGACAGCCAACGTTCCTCGGAATCCTCAACTGCGAAACTTCTATCTTGATTTGATTTACAACTTTGAATTTGGGATCTGGAATTCGGAATCTGGAATCCGGAATTCGGAATCCCAGAGATCGCCGACGGAGCCGGCCCCGGAGCGGCCCATTGGCGAGGCGGGTGGTAAAGTGGGGTCCGGTCGCCTGTCGGCACCGGGCCGGGATCATCAACGAGGCGCAGTCAGGAGACGAACCATGACCGAGCCATCCTCCGCCAGGGGGGCCGGCGGCAGCCGGCGCGATTTCCTCAAGGGCTCGACGGCGGCCGCCGTCGGCCTGGGGATGCTGAGCAACGCGCACGCCGCGGGCAGCGACGTGATCAAGGTCGGCCTGATCGGGTGCGGCGGCCGGGGCACCGGCGCCGCCGAAAACATCTGCGAGGCCGCCGGCACCAGCTACAACATCAAGCTGCATGCCATGGGCGATGTCTTCGAGGATCACCTGCGGAATTGTCGCGAGACTCTGCGAAACAACCGCCACTGCAAGGAGAAGTTCGACGTCAGCGACGACCGCGCCTTCGTCGGCTTCGACGCCTATCAGAAGGTCATCGATTGCTGCGACCTGGTGATGCTCGCCACGCCGCCGGGCTTCCGCCCAATGCACATTGAGGCCGTCGTCAAGGCCGGCAAGCACCTCTTCACCGAGAAGCCGGTCGGCGTCGACGGCCCGGGCATCCGCAAGGTCCTGGCCGCCTACGAGGAAGCCACGAAGAAGGACCTCTGCGTCGTCGCTGGCACCCAGCGCCGCCACCAGGCCCGCTACGTCGAGAGCATGAAGCGAATCCACGACGATGCCATCGGCGAACTGCTGACAGCCCGCGTCTACTGGAACCAGGGCGACATCTGGGCGCGAAAGCGCCAGCCCCAGTGGGGCGAGACCGAGTACCAGATCCGCAACTGGTACCACTTCCTCTGGCTCTGCGGCGACCACATCGTTGAGCAGCACGTGCATAACCTCGACGTCGCCGTCTGGGCCCTTGGCCACCACCCGATCAAGGCCGTCGGCATGGGCGGCCGGCAGGTCCACGAAGAGCCCGAGCGTGGTCAAAGCTACGACCACTTCGCCGTCGACTACGAGTTCCCCGGCGGCATCCACATCCTCAGCATGGCCCGCCAGATCCAGGGCTGCGTCAACAACGTCTCCGAGACCATCGTCGGCAGCAAGGGAACCTGGAGCAGCGATTTCCGCTTCACCGGCGCGAAGCGCGACCGCATCCGCGTCGCCCACGAGATCAACCCCTACGTCCAGGAGCACATCGACCTGCTCGAAAGCATCACCTCGCGGAAGCCGATCAACGAGCTGAAGCAGGTGGCCGAGAGCACGCTGACGGCCATCATGGGCCGCGACTCGGCTTACTCGGGTAAGGAAGTCACCTGGGAAAAGGCCCTGAACTCGAAGCGAGACACCTTCCCGAAGGAGCCGCTGGTCATGAGCGGCCCAATGAAGGAAGGCGCTGTGCCCCGTCCCGGGACGTACGAGATCATCTGAACCTACAGACGCAAAAGGTCCCTGATGCCATGCCCTGCGCAGGCATCAGGGACCTCGCGCGCCTTCTTTCCTATCCCTTGATTTTCGAACGAGGTCGCGATGAACAGGCGGATGACTCTCTCCCTCTTCCTGGCGACCCTGGCGGCCTGGTCGGGCCCGGGCGCCTTCTCGGCCCGCGCCGCCGACACCGCCAAGGTTGTTCTGATCGCCGGACGGCCCAGCCATGGGCCCGGCGAACACGAGTTCAACGCTGGCTGCAAGCTGATGGCGAAATGCCTCGGCCAGATTCCGGGGGTCGAGCCCGTGGTCGTCACCGGCGGCTGGCCCAAGGATGAGTCGGTTCTCGACGGCGCCCGGACACTCGTCTTCTTCATGGACGGCGGCGGCGGCCACCCGATCGTCCAGGGAGATCACCTCGAAAAGATCCAGAAGCTGATGGACAAAGGCGTCGGCCTGGTCTGCCTGCACTACGCCGTCGAGGTTCCGGTTGAGCACCACGGGAACAAGCCCGGCGCGAAGTTCCTCGACTGGATTGGGGGCTACTACGAGACCGGTTACTCAACCAACCCGCACTGGAAGGCCGACGTCAAGAGTCTCCCCGACCACCCGATCACGCGGGGCGTGCACCCGTTCTCGGTCAATGACGAGTGGTATTTCAGTATCCGCTTCCGCCCCGATATGAAGGGTGTCACGCCGATCGTCGTGGCGAAGCCCGACGACCGAACCCGTGACGGACGATCGGCGTCGCCGAGGGGTCCTTACGGGCACATCGTCGCGGCGAAGGGGCGCGATGAAGTTCTCGGCTGGGCTGTCGAGCGGCCGGATGGCGGCCGAGGCTTCGGATTCACTGGTGCCCATTTCCACAAGAACTGGGGCGACCCGGATTTTCGCAAACTGGTCCTCAACGCGATTCTCTGGACGGCCCGGCTCGAAGTCCCGGCCGGTGGCGCCGAGACCACCGTCACGCCCGAGGAACTGAAGCAAAACCTCGACCCGAAGGGCCGGCGTTGATCGCTCGACGACCTCGCGGGAGGAAGACGGAATGGTCACCCGTCGTCGCAGGAACGAGCCGGCGCTGACCATCGGCGACCGGCTTGTCACGGCGATGATGGGTTTCCTCCTCGCCTTTCTCACGATGTGCCTGGTCTGGCTGGTGGCACTTCGGTATTTCGGCAACGGGCCCGAGTCTCCGCTCTCGTTCCACGCCTGCTGGATGGTTGGGCTGGTCGCCGGTGCCGCCGGATCCATCGTGGGCCCCGAGCGGATGATGGATGCCTTCGGAGCCGTCTGGCGGACAATCGGTCGGGTCCTCCTCGGCAGGAACCGGGACTGATCGTCGGCGGATACCACCCCGATCGCCGGGCCTTCTCGGGACGCTGTCGTCCTGTCCGAGGGACCGATCGATTCGTCGGTAGGGTAGAGTCGATCGCACCTCCCGGTCGATACAATCCCTGAAGGCGATACCGGCCGGAGCCCGGATTTCGCCCGATCCGTCCGACGGCCGCAGGACCGCGCCCACCTGTGGGTAGGATCCTGCGCTTCGGAGCCTGGGAGGGGCTGTGCATGGCGATCAGGATGCGTATAAGCCCCGCGAGGGTCCTCTCGCCAGGGCTCTTGATCGCCGCTGGGCTCGGGCCGTGGGTGTCGCGGGCGTCGGCACAGGCGATGCTGGCCGATGACGTGATCATCCTGTCGAAGGGACAGCAGGCCCGCAAACAGGCGATGGAGAAGGCCGGCGGCAAGGCGGCCGCTGCAGGCCCGTTCCCGACCAGCCCCGGTTCCGGCGCGACCCGACTCACGATTCGTCAGACCCCGCTCGGCCCACTGCCGGGGATCGCGCCCGGGACGCCAGCCGGCCAGCAGGGTGTGCTTTCGGCCGCCTCGGGCTACAGCACGGCCTACCAGGGGCGACAGCAAATGGCGCCCGCGGTCGCACCGCTGCCGGCTCCAGTCGCACCCCCCGTTCCGCAATACGGGCGACTGGAAATCCCCGACTCGCTCGACGAGGGCCCGCCGGATGGCCTCACCCTCGACGCCGCCATCGATCGCTTCGTCCAGGTGAACCCCGACCTCCTCGCGAAGGCCCGAGAGCTACCCAAGTCGCGCGCCGACGCGATCACCGCCGGTCTGATCGCCAACCCGATCGTCTTCTTCAGCGCTGACTCGATCCCCTACGGCGCCTACTCGAAGGCGAACAATGGAACGCTGACCTACGGGATCGTTCTCGTCCAGCCGATTGACATCAATCGCAAGCGGCGATACCGAGTGATCGCCGCCGAGCAGGCGCACGGCGTGACCGAGGCCCAGTACGCCGACGCCGTCCGGCTCGCGGTCGACCAACTCGGCATGGCCTTCCTCGACGCAATCGACGCGCGCGAGGTCGTCCGCTACAAGCAGGCGAACGTCGACCGGCTGGCGCGGATGGTCGAGGTCACTGGCCGATTGCTGGCGCGGTCGACCAACGTCCGCCCCGATCTCGACCGGATGGCGATCCTCAAGGACACCGCCGAGATTGAGCTAGATGCCGCGCGTGCCAACCTGACCCAGGCCCTCCGGGCGCTCGCGGTCCTGATCCAGGTCCCCGAGGACCAGGCCGATTCGCTGGCCCTGCGCGGGTCGATTCGCGACGATCAGCCAGTCCCGCCGCCGGTCGACGACCTGGTCAAGCTGGCGCTCGGCTGCCGGCCGGATGTCGTCGCGTATCGACGCGGCGTCCACCGGGCGCAGGCTGACGTCCGCCTCGCCCGCCGCGAGCGGTTCGAGGATGTCTTCCTCTTCTACACCCCCTTCGGCTACCAGAACAACCAGTATCTTGGCCTTCAAAACAACACCAACTGGGCCCTCGGCGGCCTGGTCTCGGTCCCGTTGTTCAACCGAAATCAGGGGAACATCGCCCGGGCGCAGGAAGGGGTCATCCAGGCCCGGATCGAGCTGACGGGCGTCGAGCGGCAGGCGGCCTCGGACGTCCGACGCGCCGCGCTCGATTACGAGACGACGCGGAAGGCCGTCGAGCGGTTCGAGCGCGACATCCTCGCCCGATCGAAGCGGCAGCGCGACGAGACCTATCGCCTCTTCACCGAGGGCGAGCGCAACGTCTCCGACTTCTTCAACGCCGATCGCGACTACAACGACGTGGTCCGCCAGTATTACGACAGCCTGGTCCGGCACCGACGGAGCATGCTCCGCCTCAACACCGCGGTCGGCCAGCGGATCCTCCCCTGATCGACCGGGCGCCTCGGCTCGATCTCGGTGGGAAAGTCTCGGGCCGAGGGGATCGGATTTGACGCCTGGATAGGGGGGCCGCTCGAGTCGTCGTCAGGCCGGCGGCCCGCCTCGACACCAGGAGCCCCACCATGTCGATCCTCGCGACGCTCCTCCTTCTCGTTTCGCAGACGGCGAGCAACCCCGATCGTGTCGTCGTGGCCGGGTCGGTGGTCGATGCCGACGGGAAGCCGGCCGTCGACGTGACCATCGCGCTGGGGGATGACGTGCCGATCTTGCCCGAGCTCCTCGTCACGCGAGCCTCGGCGGTCGTGTTCCGTCCCGCCACGGCCCTTCGCCGTGAACGGTCCGGCACCGGTGGCGAATTCCGGGTCGAGCTGCCCGAGACCGAATGGACGGGCTTGCAATATCGGAGGCCGTTCGCCCTCTGGGCGATGGGGCCGGGCGGATCGCTCGCGATCCGGCCGATCCCCGGGGGATGGCCGGCCGACGGCGTCCCGATCCGGATGACGCTGGCTCGTCCCGAGAGCGTGCGTTTCCTGGTCCTCGACCTGGAGGGAAGCCCGGTCGCCGGCGTCCGACTGCTACCGGCCCGCATCCGAGGGGTCAACCTACCCGACGAGGTCGCCGAACGGATCGCGGCGTAGCCATGGGGTTTGATGCTGCTGACCTAGCGCACCGTCTCGCGCGCGATGCCGAGGGGGTATGCCGTTACTATCTCTCCAATGGCCACCGCGAGGGTCGCTATTGGCTGGTCGGTGAT
>DAIDJI010000147.1 GCA_027451455.1 Planctomycetales bacterium
CCGGAGGTCCATAAGCCCGGCCGACCCCGGTGAGCTGGAAGCCCTGCACCTTGTCAATCTCAGGCGACCAGGTGATGTAGCTCGCGATGAAGAGATCCAGATCGCCGTCGTTCTCGATGTCGAGAAAGGCGGCACCGGTGAGCCAGGCATTCGGGCCGCCGGCGTTGGCATCCCTGGTTACCTCGTCGAAATGCCCTTTTCCGTCGTTGCGGAAGAGGTGTCCGCCGCCGACAGCCGTGACGAAGACGTCGTCGTTGCCATCGTTGTCGTAATCGCCGATGGCGACACCCTGGCCATAGAACGTCCGGTCCAGACCGGCGGCCTTGGTGACATCCTCGAAGTGTCCCTTGCCGTCGTTCCGATAGAGGGCCTGGGTCGGCATCGGCTCGACCTTTCGGCCGGGCCAGACCGACGAGTTGACAAGGAACAGGTCGGCGTCACCGTCGCGGTCATAATCGAAGAAGGCCGCGCCGGAGCCCATGGTCTCGGGCAGGAGTTTCTCGCCGGTTGCTCCGTTGAAGTGTTGGAAGGTGAGGCCAGCCTCCTTCGTCACGTCTACGAACCGGACGTTCGGAATCGATTCCTGCTGAACCTCCTTCGGCCGGACCGGTGCCTGTGGCGCGGCTACCCTGGGCGGGTCCGGCGTTTTACCGCATCCGTAGGAGGCGAGCCAGGGCAGAGCGGCAGCCGCCAGGGCCATGAATCGGGGGATCGTCGTACTCATGGTCGGGTCTCCGTGGCGGGCCGAGCTGGGGTGCCGAGAGCGACCTTCGCTGCGGGAGGATCGATCCCCGGCGCGCCGGGGCGATGGAGTGAATGGATCACGATCGATTGAGCATTCTGGTTGGCGGCCGGATCCCGCCGCCGGGCCGTGGCGAAAGCCTGTCCCTCCGCGGTCTCGTCGGGCTTGAGCCGCTCGTGGAGCCGGCGATGGGTAATCTCCAGAACGTGGGCCAGTTCGGCCCGGGCCGGCTCGTCGAGTTCACGGTTCCAGACTGGTCCGAGCCTGGCGGCCAGTTCGTGCAGGGGTTCAAGCCGAGACTGATCATTCGGCCGTGGGCCCGCCATGTAACCGATCACTCCCGACGCGAGCCGCCGCAACTCCCCAACGCGTTGGGCCAGATTCCCGGAGTCGGGACCGGCGAGCGAGGTGGCGAGAGCGACCAGATCTTCGGGCGACATCCGCTCGGGCGGCCCACCGGTCGTCGTCGATTTCCAGGTTGGATCGTGGTACGCCTGGGCCAGTCCATAATGGGCCTCGACGTCCTCCGACTCGATGGTGAGCGTTCGCTGATAGGAAGCGATCGATCGCATCAAATAATCGCGACGCTCGGGGCTGCCGACCTTCTCCAGGCGGGCCCGCATGAAAAGCGCCCCGGCCAGCTCGTTGATCACCCGGAAATCGAGGCTCAGGTCAATCTTTCGCTGGGGAATACGCGTCTCGAGAACCGCCTGGAAGTTTCGAATGGCCTCGTCGAGCATCGCGTTGCGAACGTTGATCTGACCCGTTAGCCAGTTGATGACCCAGGGCGCCGGCGACTCTGGATGCGCGGCCGCCTTCTCCAGCGCCGCGAGAGCGTCGGGAATTCGACCCTCCCTCTGATAGACCCTCGCGAGGTTGATCCAGCCGTCGGCACGGCCGAGATCGGCCACCTTGTGGAAAACCTCCTCGGCCTGCCTCAGTTCGCCCTTCTGGCCCCCCTTCGCCTGACCCTCCAGCAGGAGGCCGATTCCGTAGTCGTTCCACCGCTGCCACTCAGCCTCGATCGGCGACGGCCTGTTCGTCGCCGATGGACCGCCCGCCAGACCGATTTGAACCACGTCGCGAGCCATGACAACGATCGGCAATTCCTGCCCCTTCCCCTTGCCGAACACATAATCCATGAAGATTCGATCGAACTTGCGATAATTGACCTTTGCTTCCAGCTCGATCGGGCCCTTCATCCCCGCAGGCACCTCGAGCGCGAAATGGACGACCTGTCCGGCTCCGGGGGGAATTTGCTTGTTGTAGAGCGGAACGAAGATGTCCTGGGCGTTGCGGCGATCGATCCGATTACCGTGGCGATCGAGCATGTAGACATTGATAAAGTGAGCATACGGATCAACGTAGCCCTCGCCGTCGACCCCTCCCGATCGGCCGATCACCTTGCCGCCCGACCGTGCCACCAGTTCGACCCAGATCTCGTTGGAATCCACGGTCCCCTGGCTGAAGAGGTGGCCGATGTTGAGGGTGCGCACGACCACCTCGACGAGGTAGGGTTTCCCGGGCGTGAGCGTTGGCGAGGCGGGCCGGAGTGGGGCGGTCAACTGGCCGTCGATCTCGCCGCCCTCGCGAATGCCGAAGAGGTCGACTCTCACCTTCTTCTGGGCGAGGTAATCGGCCTGGCGCCTGCTGGCTTCGGTGTCGCCAAACATCGCCGGCAGAGCCGTGTTCGCCCCCAGGAAGTAGTGGTCGTGGATCTCTCGACCTGGTCTGCCGTCGAGATCGACCGCTCCGAAGTCAGTCGAGGGCTTCATCGCCATGTGGCACTCCGTGCAGGTCGTCTTCGCGACCTCCGGATAGTAGAAACTCTGCGCTCCGTGACCCGAAACTCCCGAGACCAGCCACGAGTCGTAATGATCCTGTCCGCGGACAAAATCCTTGTAGTGGTTAACACCGTATGGGATGCCGACCTTGTGACACGTCGAGCAAAACTCAGAGTTTCTGATAACGGGCTTGAGGAAGGTCTTCTTGTGCATCTCGGGCTTCGCCTTGACCAGCGTTTCGTTGATCCATTGCAGGACGGGATTCTTGCTGCTGGCGAACGGGTAATGCACCGGTTCTTCGATGGTGTAGGCAGCGTTGCCCCGGGTGTTGTTCACCGAAGTGATCGAGTGGCATCCGGTACAGGTAATACCCGCCTGACCGGTTGGATCATTCACGAAGTCAAAATTCGGGTCGTCGAATTTCCCCGAGAAGAAGGGGACGAGGTCATGGCACCCAGCGCACCATCGTGCGGCCTGAGTATTCCCGTCGCGCTCCATCGATACTTTGCGGGTTTCCTGGATGGAAAACAGATAGGGCTTGTTGTTGAACGAGCTCAGATGATGCGCCGAATGATACCAGCCGTCGTAAGCGTCCTTGTGGCACTTCATGCAGTACTCGTCCATCATCAGCGTCTCGGCCGGGATGAAGTTGCCGGTTACTGTGACGGCCTCGGAGGGATAGAAATACTTCTTGCCCTCTCTGGGTCCCTGTACGCCGAACGCGCGAGGGTCGCCGCGATGAAGCAAACCCATGAGGACGACGAACCCTGCCACGGCAACACTGAATCGACGTGCCCAGTGCCATCGGATCATCGGACCGGCAAGTCGGTGCTTGACGTAGAGCCCGATCGCCGCGATCGGTACCGCGACGTGGAGCCAGTAGCCGATCTCCCGGACTATGGGATCGCGGATCTCAAATCCACCGATCCGGACCAGAACGATCCCGGATGCCAGGATGACGATCCCGGCTGCGAGCAGCGCCAGACCGTAGCGGACGGCCGTCCGGTTGGGGCGCCGCCAGGAAGTCAGCAGGTGGGCCGCGCCAAAGGCGACGAAGGGCACGATGATCAGAAAACCGAGAAGCAGGTGCAAAAGCACCATGAGCATATAGAAAAAGGTCTGCTGAGTTGTGCCCAGGTACCAGGTCATCGCCGTGACGCTGGCGAGATAGACGCCATTGGCGCCCAGGACGGCGAAAGCGATCAGGACGGCCCAGAGCAGGGGACGCAGGCGGGGGCCGATGGCGGGAGTGTAGGCCCTCCCGCGGCGGTCCTTCATCGGTCGGACCTCGGATGCCATGAACGAACGCTCCACTATGAACCCAATCGGTTGATCGATCGGGTGGACAGGGTAGAAATTGATCAGGATGAAAGATGACCAAATGACACGGGAGCGCGGTCGGATCAGGCGGACTCGCCGAACCGGCTCGGTTTCAGGTCAGGGGCGAACGAGTCGGTCCGATCAGGCTTCGGGCGGACGTTCCAGGCGGAAGGGATGAGGATCGGGAATCTCGCTGTCGTCGGCGATCCGAAGGGCTGATGGCGAGCCCTCGACGATCACGGGACCCGGGCTCGTGAGGAGCCGTCCGACGACGGCCATCGATCCATTCGTCGGATGGGCCGACTCGCCTGGGCAGGGGAGACGTTCCAGGACATGTGACGAGGTAGCCTGAGGCTCACCGGTCAACTGCCAGACCGGGATGTGCCCGGGCGTCTCGCGGGCGAGGATGGGCCGCTCGTCCAGGTGGCAGCCCGACGCCCACGCTGGCCGGACGCCGACCGCGGGCGCGAGCCAGATGATCGTCGCCAGGGCGAGGATCGCCGGGCGAATCGTGGGGGTGGGACGGGGCCGAGTCACTCGCGATCGCTCTCGAATGTCATCACGGAATTCGGAGAAAGGCTCACATTGATCGTAAGTCGGTCGCCCGGGAACTGTCAATCGCCCTCAGTCACGAGTCACGAGTCACGAGCACCACGAGACTGCTTCCAGAGCCGGTGCAATTCTTCAAGACCGCGGACATGCAAATCAACCTCAGGCGGTGGTGGGCCCTCGTGATTGGCGTTGAGCCAGATGGTGAACATCCCGGCGGCTCGTCCGCCGGCGATATCCGATGCCGTACTGTCGCCGACCATCGCCGCGAATCTGGCATCGCAGCCCAGCCGGGTAATCGCCGCGCGGAACAGGGGAAGCTCCGGCTTGCCGATCCCGATCGGACGGCCGCCTCCCGCAACGGCGACCGCCTCGGCGAGCGAGGCACAGCCTGGATCGAAGAGGCCCGGGCCCACCGGGAACCTTCGATCCATGTTCACCGCGAACAGCGCCGCTCCGGCCGAGACCGCCCGCGCAGCCGCCCGCAACCGCTCGTAGCTGAAGTGGGGGTCAATCCCCACGACCACGGCGTCGGATCTCGGCCAGTCCTCGTCGGCAACGACCTCGTGACCGCTTGCGTGCAGGACTTCCACCAATTCGTCGGTCCCGACGGCCAGGACCCGTACGGAACCCATCCGCCGACGAACCTCCTCGCCTGCCAGGTCGAGGGCAGCGAGCATCTCGCCTGGCCCCGAGTGGATTCCCAGCTCGGCCAGCCGACGGACCAGGACCCCAGCACCATGCCGCGAGGAATTGGAGGCAAAGACCACCCCCAGCCCGGCCGACCGCAGCTCGCCGACCAGATCAACCGCCCCGTCCATTAGCCGCGGCCCTTCCCAGATGGTCCCATCCAGGTCGAACGCGAATCCCCTGATCTCGGCCAGCCGCTTCATGATTTTCCTGTGGTCCTCTCGTCCGTGTTTTGCTGTCCGATTCCAGTGCTTCGATGACCTTTACCACATCGGGCCCTGGGACCAGCCACGGTCCCTATCCACGCCTTGAGACAACCGCGTCAGCGTACAACGGAACACGGGCCATGGACAACCGACAAGAGGGGGTAAGTAGCGATCTGAAGGCTCGACATGCTATAGTAACTTTCTCAATCGGACTGCCCCGATCCTCCGGCCGGAGAGCCCTGGAATGAATCAGCTCGAGCAATTGCGACAGATGACTGTCGTCGTCGCGGACACGGGTGATTTCGATACGCTGGCACAGTACAAGCCGCGAGACACCACGACTAACCCGTCGCTGCTGTTGAAGGCCGCCCAGATGCCCGGGTATCGTCGGCTCCTCGAAAAAGCCATCCACGAGGCCCAGAACGAGTCCCAGGATCACGAGACCGCAGTCAATGCCTGCATGGATCGCTTGCTGATCGCCTTTGGCGAAGAGATCCTCAAAATCGTTCCAGGCCGCGTCTCGACCGAGGTCGACGCTCGACTCAGCTTCGACACGAATGGGACGATGGAGAAGGCTCACCGGCTGATCTCGCTTTACGAGGCCGATGGGATCGACCGCAACCGCATCCTGATCAAGATTGCCTCGACCTGGGAAGGCATTCGCGCCGCCGAGGTGCTCGAGAAGGAGGGCATCCATTGCAACCTGACCCTCCTCTTCAGCTTTGCCCAGGCCGTCGCCTGCGCCGAGGCAGGTGTCACGCTGATCTCACCGTTTGTCGGCCGAATCCACGACTGGTACCTCAAGAAGCAGGGCGTGAAGAGCTTCGCCCCGGCGGAAGATCCGGGCGTGCAATCGGTGACGAAGATCTATCACTACTACAAGACGTTCGGATATCCGACCGAGATCATGGGGGCCAGCTTCCGGAACGTCGGCGAGATCACGGAACTGGCTGGCTGCGACCTGTTGACCATCTCCCCTGACCTCCTCGGCGAACTGCAAAAGTCGGACGCTCCGGTCCCGCGGAAGCTCTCGGCCGGTTCGGTCGGCTCGGAGAACATCGAGAAGCTCCACCTCAACGAGGAGTACTTCCGATGGATGCACAACGAGGACGCCATGGCGACCGAGCTCCTGGCCGATGGGATTCGCCGCTTCAACGCCGACGCCCTCAAGCTCAAGGAGTTCGTCAGCAAGGCCATGCGAGAGCTGGTCACCGCCTGATCTGATCCGACCGCGGTCGGCTCGCGAGACAGCCAACGGGGTCCGTTCTCTTGCGGACCCCGTTCCTCCTTTTCCGAAGCCTCTATCAGTAGTATGCCTCGGAAGTTCGCGTTTTTAAAAGCCGTGACTCCGATTCGGACTGGCATTCTACGCAAGTCGTTCTGGGGCTTGACGTACGAGAATTTTGCTTTTTTGCGGCGATGGAGTCTCCCTGTCGAGCGCCGGTGATTTCCGACCGTGATCCTGGAAAAGAACAGGGGCGTGGGACTCGTCGATCGAGAGTCCCACGCCCCTGTTGATTGACGTTCGGGCGGTCCGGTCACTTTCCGGCCAGGCGGATCTTTTCCTGGGCGGCAGCCAGGACCTTCGAGCCCAGGTTGAGGTAGTCGGTGACGATCCGGATGATCTCGTCGTTGTAGAAGTCGTTCGGCCAGATATCGCGCTCGATGAACTTCTTCTTCTTGCGATCCTTCTTGGCTTTCTCGTCGGCCGCCTTGTCCTCATCATCATCCGGGATGAACTCGGCCTTGAATTTGGCCTCGTTCAACGAGATTTCGTGCCTCGCCTTGCGGTCGACAAACTTCTTGATCTGGTCATCAAGCTTCCGGAACTTCGCGTCTTTCTTCCGACGCTCGTCCGAACGAGCTTTCAGGACCGAGATCAGATCGGCGGGGGTCTCTTCATAATCGTCGTGGGGCAGGGCGGCGACGGTGTCGAACGAGACCGCGTTATCCATTTTCCCCTCGCCGAAGTCGCGATGATCGAGCATCGACGGAAGGTGGATGTGCGGCTTGACGCCGTGGATCTGCGTACTCTCGCCATTGGCCCGGAAGAATTGCTGGATGGTGAGTTTCAGGGCGCCGTGGTTCCCGGCCTCGCCGCCGCCCGGCCCTCGATCGGCGAACCGCATCCGTCGGCGGCCATGCTCCTGGATCATCACGATGCTCTGGACCGTTCCCTTGCCGAAGGTGCTGGCGTCGCCGATGATCAGGCCGCGATCGTAATCCTTGATCACGCCGGCGAAAATCTCCGAGGCGCTGGCGCTGGCCTTGTCGATCAGGAGGACCAGCGGCCCATCCCAGGCCATTCCACGTTCCTCGTCGTCGAGGTGCTTGACGCCAAGGGCTTCCTTCACCTGGACCACCGGGCCGGTGTCGATGAAGAGCCCTGAAAGCGTCTTGGCTTCTTCGAGCAGGCCGCCGCCGTTGGAACGCAGGTCCATGACGACCAGTTCGACGCCGTCCTTGCGGAAGCCTTCCAGGATCTTGCGACAGTCGGCCGTCGCACTGACGGCTTCGGGATCACCCCGGAGCATCCCCATCGTGTCGCCGTAGAAGGCCGGCAGGTTGATGATCCCGAGCTTGTAGGTGCGGTCCGGGCCCTTGGCCTCAAGGATTTTACCCTTGGCGTGCTGTTCTTTCAGTTCGATGCGATCGCGCGTCAGCTCGTAAGTTCGTTTTTCCTTGGAGCCTTCGGGCAGGACAATCAGGCGGACCTTGGTCCCTCTTGGCCCTCGGATGTAGCGAACGACGTCGCTGAGCTTCTTTTCGACGAGGTCGATTTCCTCGCCGTTCTCCTTCTGAACGCCGACGATCTTGTCCTCGGGCTGAAGCCGGCCGTCCTTGTCGGCGGCCATTCCCGGGACGATCTCCGTGACGACCGCGTAGCCATCCTCTGACCGAAGCTGGGCCCCGATCCCCTCAAGTTGCAGATGCAACTGCTGGTTCACCAGGTCGTCGAGGTTTTTCTGGTTGAGGTAGGACGAGTGAGGATCGAAGGTCTCGGTCAGGCTGGTCAGGTAGAACTCCAGGAGGTCGCTGGAATCGACCTGGTGCCAGAACCGGTTCAGATCGTGGTAGCGAATCGAGAGCTTTCGGACCGCCTCCTCGGGGGTCTGATGATCGACGACCTTCGCGACCAGGACGTCAAACTTCACCTTCTTCCGTAGCCGTTCATTGGCTGAAGACTCATCGACCGGATAATCCAGCTTGTCGAAGTCGTCACTGATGGTCTCATCCGTGGTGAAATCGAACTTCTCCTTGAGGAGATCCTTCTCGGTGTTGTACCGTGCATCGCTGCGTTGGAGGAAGCGGTCGAAGACCTTGTGAGCGAAGTCGATGTTGCCCTCGCGGATCTTGTCATCGAGGGTCCTGGCCTCCTTGCGAAACTCCTCAACGTCGGCCTTGAGGAAGTGGTACTTCCTGGGGTCGAGTTTCTTGAGGAAGTTGTCGCACCACTTCACGGCGATCTCGTCATTGATCTGGGGGCGAGCCATGTGGTTGCGCTCGACCAGATCAACGACCTCCCGCGCGGTTTCCTGATCTTCGGGCTGGGGCACTGGGGCCTGCGCACCGACAATGACGGCCATCAGGGCCAGGACCGAAATCAGCACCAGCGGACGGAAGGCGATCCGGGGCATGGGCTTATATTCCTGATCTGGGAGCGACCTGCGTCGATCGAAAAGGCCCGTCTCCATCATTGCTTATCCTAACGGTCGGCCTACTTCGGGACAAGGTCAGGGCCAGTCGAGGGCCGGTGCTCCGGTGCTGGCCGGCCTTGAGTCTTCTCCCCAGTACGAAGCGGGGACGTGTTCGGATCGGTCCTCACCGGACTCCCTATCGATCTCTTCGGTCGAGCATGGCCGAACGGTCGAGAGAGAGCCATCCCCATCACCGGATTCTTCGGCCATTCCGCTCCGACCCGCCAGTCGGAAACGCGAGGAAGCCGCCTTCACCGAAATTCCGAGGATGTCCTCAAGTTTCTTTCGAGGGCGGACGATGATCAGGGATACGACACCCCGTGAAGCCGCTTCCCGATTGGCACCAGGCCCGACACCATCATGACTCGACAGGCATTCCCCAGCATCCTGCTCAGCGTTGCGATTGTCTGTTTCTTTGCCGTGGCGCTCTATCGACATGATCCCGAGCCGCCGACGGCCGGCAAGGTGACGGAGCGTCCCGAGGCAAAGACGAAGTCTGATCCCGTTGCGGTTCGAGCGATCGGGCTCAGGGATCGACGCCCGATGGAACCGGCGCTGGCCCCCGTTCCGGCTCGGCTGGATTCGGCGGCAAGAATTCTCCCGGCTGGATCGCGGTCGGAACCTCGAAAGGTTGTCTCGGCGGTTGGCCGGGGCGCCGAGCGGATTCCGGTCGTGGACCGGTCCTTGAAACCTCGCGAGCAGCCCGCGATGGAGCCCCGACCCTCGACCGTCAAGGCAGGGCGTCCGGCCCTCACGGTCGCTCGCG
>DAIDJI010000148.1 GCA_027451455.1 Planctomycetales bacterium
TCGGTGGACCACGGGCACTTTCTGCCGGGTGGCCCCTGCTGGAATGCCGCCGGACTGTCGCACGCCGCTGGCGCGATAGTGGACGCCACGATCCAGAACGGTTGTGCGGTGACCCGGGAGGAGTTAGCCGAACCACTCGGGAGGCTGAGCGATCTTACGGCGTCCGACGTTGCTCAAGCAGTCGCCACGCCGCCGGACGAGTGGTTCTTCCCGGAATCCGACCGCATCGCGATGGCCCGCTACTTCTGGGGACGCCGAGAGGCACTCCTTCAATCAGTCGCCTGAATACTCGGGAGGCATGTGATGCCGGCTCATTACTCGGTGATTCAATACGTCCCAGACCCTGTGACTGGGGAGCGGGTCAACGTCGGGGTGGTAGCCTACGCCGAGGGTGAGGTGCGCGCAAAATTCTTGACCAACTGGCAGCGGGTTAAGAGCCTCTGGGGCAAGGATTGTCTCGAGCGCGAACGGATTGAAGCACTTTTCGAGGGAATCGATCAAGACCGTCTCCTAGAGATGATTGATACGTGGCACAGCGCTATTCAACTAACCCGGCCATGCGGCTCGATCAGGACACTTAATGACGCGATTGAAGAGGCCGCCCGCCGATTCCTGGTGGATTCTGCTCCCCCAACGAGGGACTACAAGGTCCATGAAGACGTTGTCGTTTATGCCAGATTAACCCTTTTGGCGGCGATTACTCAAAAGCTCGGAGTCCGCAATGCCAAGGGCCATGTACGTCGAGACATGCAACTCCCGGGTCGCGACGGCTTTAATCGGCGGTTCGACTTGGGAGTAAAGAACGGCGAGCCACTACATGTGATCCAGGCGATTTCCTTCGCCGGAACCAAGTCAACGGAACGCAGCGTCGAAGCGGCTGCTTTTCTCGCCAACGAGATCCGCGATAGGCTACCGTTCACCGTCGTCATTGCTCCGCCCCTCGAACCCGACGTACGATTCGAGAACTCGGTCAAGACTCTCGAAATCCATGGCGCCAAGGTGGTGGAAGAGGACGGATTTATTAATGCGGCGCGCAACATAGCTGATGATTTGGCCGTGCATCTCGGTGGGAGGAGCGCCCCTCATAGTTTGGAACTCTAAGGCGGCTGATCCCGTAGGACGAACCGCGAAGAACTGTGAATGCTAGATTGCCGCCATTCGCGCGACTCGATGGCTTCTCCGGACCGCCTCGGAACGGATTCAACCTAGTGGATGACAAGGTCCCTGGGCTGTGCTAGGATCTCTTGCGATCAATCAATCAGGGCCCACGACGGCCTGGCGTGAGAGCCAGGCTATGTACCGTCTGCGCAGCGCGGAATCGCCATGGCCAATCCCGAGATCCACGTCGGCGCGATCGTCACGGGGCCTCTGCTGCCCGAGCCGGTCGAGGTTCTCGCCGTCGTCCCCATGGGCGATGCGATCAAGCTAATCGGGAAGGGCTGCAAGACCGGCCTGGTCCGCGATCCCGTACTCACCCCCGCCCAGGTCGCCCAACTCCGATGCCTGCCCCTGGCTGAATCCTTCGACGGCGACCCGGCCCTCTTCCGACTCGGCATCGAGGCCCAGCGGCTCGGCCTGGCCTACGAGTACGACCCGTATTTCTCGCTCTCCATCGCCCGGGTCGATCCGCTGCCGCACCAGCTTGAGGCTGTCTACGACTACTTCCTCAAGTTGCCCCGGATTCGCTTCCTCCTCGCCGACGACCCCGGTGCCGGCAAGACCATCATGGCTGGGCTGCTCCTGAAGGAGCTGAAGGCCCGGGGCCTGGTTCGCCGCACCCTGATCGTCTCCCCCGCCAACCTCACCTTCCAGTGGCAGCGGGAACTCAAGGATAAGTTCCGCGAGGGCTTCGAGGTCGTCCGGGGCGAGACCCTCCGCACGAACTACGGCCAGAATCCCTGGCAAGATCGGGACCAGGTCGTCACCTCGATCTCCTGGGTCAGCCGCATCGAGGACGCCAAGGAGAGCCTGCTGCGGTCCCACTGGGACCTCGTCGTCGTGGACGAGGCCCACAAGATGAGCGCCTACGCCGACGACCGCAAGACCCTGGCCTACCGCCTCGGCGAGTCGCTCTCGGGCATGACCGACCACTACCTCCTGATGACCGCGACGCCCCACAAGGGGGACGCCGAGAACTTCTGCCGCTTCCTGGCCCTGCTCGACAAGGACGTGTACGGCAACGTTAGCAGCCTCGAAGACGCCATGCGGCGGGGAGACGCCCCGTTCTACCTCCGCCGGACCAAGGAGGCCCTGGTCACCTTCCCCGACCCCGACACCGGGCAGGTCAAGAAGCTCTTCACTCGACGCGAGGTCAAGACGACGACGTTCGAGTTGAACGAGGAGGAGTTCGACTTCTACGACGCCCTGACACGGTACGTCGAGGATCAGTCGATCCGGGCCTCGGCCGAGGACTCGGCGGCGGGCCGGGCCGTCAGCTTCATCATGGCCATGCTCCAGCGCCGGATGGCCTCCAGCGTCTACGCCGTCCGGCGGTCGCTGGAGCGGATGAAGCAGAAGCGAGAGGATATCCTCGAAGACCCGGAGGCGTACCGCCGCCAGCGGATCGAGCGGCGCATCCCCGAGGACTTCGACGAACTCCCCGACGACGAGCAGGCCGAGCTACTCGCCCGGCTGGAGGACGAGGTCGTCTCGGTGGACCCGGCGGTGTTGCGGGAGGAGATTGCCAAGCTGTCGGCCCTGATCGCCCAGGCGAAGCACCTGGAGACCCGCGAGGGGACGAAGCTCGCGAAGCTCCGGAGCGTCCTGACCGAGCACGGCATCTTCGACGACAAGGCGATGAAGCTGCTGCTGTTCACCGAGCACAAGGACACGCTCGACTTCCTCGTGGGCGACGGCAAGGACGGCCGCCCTCTTGGCAAGCTCCGCGAGTGGGGCCTGGAGGTCACCCAGATCCACGGCGGGATGAAGATCGGCGACCGGGACACGCCGGGGAGCCGCATCTACGCCGAGCGGGAGTTCAAGGAGCAGGCCCAGGTCCTCGTGGCGACCGAGGCGGCGGGCGAAGGGATCAACCTGCAATTCTGCTGGTTCATGATCAACTTCGACATCCCGTGGGGTCCGATCCGGCTGGAGCAGCGGATGGGCCGGATCCATCGCTACGGTCAAGAGCGGGACTGCCTGATCCTCAACTTCGTCGCCGTCAACACGAATGAGGGCCGGGTCCTGGCCCGGCTCCTGGACCGGCTGCGGCAGATCAGGGACGACCTGGGCTCGGATCACGTCTTCGACGTGGTGGGCGAGGTCTTCCCGGGCAACCTGCTGGAGAAGCTCTTCCGCGACCTCTACATTCGCAAGACCAACGTACCGGACATCGAAGCCCGGATCGTCCGGGACGTGAACCCGGCGCGGTTCCGGGCGATCACCGAATCGACGCTGGAGGGGCTGGCCAGGAAGGAGTTGAACCTTTCGGCGATCGTCGGCAAGTCGGTGGAGGCCCGCGAGCGGCGGCTGGTGCCCGAGGTGATCGAGGACTTCTTCGTCCAGGCGGCGCCGGTGGCGGGCATGCAGGCCAGAGCGGTGGCGAAGGACGGGCATGTCTACCGGGTGGGCAAGGTGCCCCGCCCGCTGCTGTCGATCGGGGAGCGGCTGGAGCCCCAGTTCGGGCGGCTGGGCCGCGAGTATCCCAAGGTGGCCTTCGACAAGGCCCTGCTCTCTGCCGACCCGGCGCTGGAGTGGGTGACGCCTGGCCATCCTCTGTTCGAGGTGGTCCGGGAGGATGTGGTCGAGCGGGTCGCTGATCACTTGCGGCAGGGGGCGGTGTTCTTCGGCCTCCAGCGGAGCGGCCCCGCCCGGCTCGATGCCTTCGCCGCGTCGATCAAGGACGGCCGGGGCAACACTCTGCATCGCCGGCTGTTCGTTGTGGAGGCAGACCCCGGTGCCGAGATGGCGGTCCGTCAGCCGACGATCTTCCTGGATGGGCTGGTGCCCGCTCCGCCCGGGACGGAAGTTCCGGACGGGTCCGACCTGCCCGACCGGGTCCGGGCCGAGCAGTTCCTCCTGGAGCGGGCGCTGCGGCCGTTCCTGGACGAGGTGACGACCGAGCGAGAGCGTCAGATCGGCACGATCCGCCGCCACGTCGAGATCTCGCTGAACACGCTCATCGATCGCCAGCAGACGCAGCTTGGCGAGTACCTGAACCGGCAGATCGAGGGGCAGACGGTGCCGGGCCTGGACGGGCTGATCTCGCAGGCCGAGGCCCACCTGGACCGGCTCAACGACCGGCTGGAGCGTCGGCTGCGGGATCTGGAGATGGAGCGGCATTGCACGATCGCCGACATCGTCCACCTCGGCCGGGCCTGGGTGCTGCCCCACCCCGAGCGGACGACGCCGGCGCTGGCCCCGATGGTCCGGGACGAGGAGATCGAGCGGATCGCGGTGGAGGCCGCCATCCGGCACGAGGAGGCAAGAGGCTGGCAGGTCGAGAGCGTCGAGTCGGAGAACCGGGGGTTCGACCTGATCTCGCGACGGCCCCATCCCGAAGACCCCAGGACGTTCGTGGAGGTCCGCTTCATCGAAGTGAAGGGTAGGGCCGGGGTGGGCGGGATCGCCCTGACGGCCAACGAGTACAAGACGGCTCAGCGCCTCAAGGGGGATTACTGGCTCTATGTCGTCTTTAACTGCGCCAGCTCGCCGGAGTTGAGCGTGATCCAGGACCCGGCCCGGCTGGGCTGGAAACCGATCATGCAGGTCGAGCATTACCAGATCGAGCCGGGGAAGATCCTCGCCGAGAAGAACGAGCCGGGAATCGAAGGCACGAAACCCGCCTGGTCCTTGAGGTCGGGGCCGTCCTCCACCCGGCCCAAGAAGTTCGATTTTTGACGGACGGTTCATGAGCTATCCCAAGCGTCTCATCGAGGTCGATCTCCCGATCAAGCGGATCAGCGCCCATGCCCGGCGCGAGAAGTCGATCCGGCACGGGCACATCTCCACCCTGCACATCTGGTGGGCTCGCCGTCCGCTGGCGGCGTGTCGGGCCGTGATCTGCGCTTCACTCTGGCCCGACCCGGCCGATCCCCTTTGTCCGCCGGGTTTTCGCGATGCTGCCGCGCGGCTGATCGCTGAGTTCGCCAGGAAGGTCTATGGCACGGCGGCCTTGCACGTAACGGTCTCTCGGGAGAGCTTCGGCCAGTGGGAGGGGATCGTCAAAGCCCAGGAGCAGGGCATTGGCCTCGATCCGCACGACCCGGTCCACCTGAACAAGCTCCGCTTCGCCCTGCTCGATTTTATCGCCGACTTCGCCAACTGGGACAATTCGACCGTTCCGGCCTATCTCGACACGGCCCGATCGCTGACGACCGCGGCCCATGAAGCCCTGGGCGGGGAACCGGGGACCCGGCCGCTGGTGGTGGACCCGTTCGCAGGGGGCGGTTCGATCCCGCTGGAGGCTCTGCGGGTGGGGGCGGATGCGTTCGCCTCGGACTTGAACCCGGTCGCCGTTCTTCTGAATAAAGTGGTCCTCGAATACGTTCCCAGGCATGGCCAGCGCCTCGCCGACGAGGTCCGCAAATGGGGGGCCTGGGTCAAGGAACAGGCCGAGAAGGAACTCGCGAAGTTCTATCCCAGTGATCCCGACGGCGGTACCCCCATCGCCTACCTCTGGGCTCGGACGATTCGATGCGAAGGGCCTGGGTGTGGGGCAGAGGTACCCTTGCTGCGAACTCTCTGGCTGGCGAAGAAAGGAGGTAGATCGGTCGCTCTCAAGTTCGCTCCGACGAAGCGAGGAGAGCGGGCCGGGTTCGTGGTGTTGCACGGCCCCAAGGCGGGCGAGGTCGCCTCTGGCACGGTCAAAAAGGGAAGTGCAACCTGCCCTTCCTGTGGGTACACGACGGCAGTTTCCTCGGTGCGGCAACAACTCAGCGAGCATGGGGGAGGAACGCGCACCGCCATGATGGTCTGTGTCGTGACATCCAACCCCCACAAGACGGGGGCGGATTATCGCCTACCGGTCGAGGCCGACCTCAGCGCGGCAACGAGGGCTGCGAATGCACTCTGTGAATGGGAGAAGTCGGCCGCCGGACCATTGAGCCACATACCCGATGAATCATTACCCCCGCGCGGTACCCTTGGCTTCAGGGTCCAACCTTATGGGGTGAGCCGTTGGGGAGACCTCTACACAAGCCGGCAATTGTTCAATTTGTGTCGACTCGCAGACCTGGTTGGTCGGGCTGGCAAGGTCGTCGCTACGGATTCGGGTGATCCTCAACTCGGCCTGGCCGTGGCTGTCATGCTGTCGATGGCTCTCGGTAAACTTGCGGACTTTTCCAGCAGCTTATGCACATGGAGAACGACACGGACCTGTGTCCGGGGTACCTTCTCACGCCAGGCCCTCCCCATGACCTGGGACTTCGGCGAGATGAATCCATTCGCTGGCAGTGCTGGGGACTGGGATGAAGCGTGCCGCTATTTGGGATTGCTCGTGGATCATCTGACGGCGGCCAAGCTTTCTCCGGGGAATGCCGCACGGATCTCGGCGAAAGAGCCCTACCTGCCCGACGGCTTCGCCGACGCCATGATCACGGACCCTCCTTACTACGACGCCGTACCGTACGCCGACTTGTCTGATTACTTCTACGTCTGGCACAAGCGTTCCCTGAACCACTCCGGGATTGAGTTCTTGACAGGAGACGTGACTCCGAAGCCCGACGAGATCATCGTCGACCCTGCGTCGAAGTCACGCGATGGACGCCCGAAGGATGCCCAATTCTACGAGCAGGGCATGCGGGAGGCGATGCGCCAAGGTTCTCAGGTCCTCCGTCCGGGTGGAGTTGGCGTCGTCGTCTTCGCCCATAAGTCGACGGCGGGCTGGGAGGCGCTTCTCCAGGGCATCGTCGATGCGGGATGGGTGATCACAGCTTCCTGGCCGATCGATACGGAGCGTCCAGGTCGCCTCCGTGCGAGGGAGTCTGCGGCCCTCGCATCCTCGGTTCACCTGGTCTGCCGCCCCCGCCAGAACGTAGACGGTGCCCTGGGCACCACGAAGATTGGCGAATGGCGGGATGTCTTGGCCGAATTGCCCCGCCGGATACACGAATGGATGCCGCGTCTTGCAGAGGAAGGAGTCGTCGGCGCCGACGCCATCTTCGCCTGCCTCGGGCCTGCCCTGGAGATCTTTTCCCGCTATTCCCGGGTCGAGAAGGCCAATGGTGATCCGGTCGCGCTGCGTGAGTACCTGGAGCACGTCTGGGCCGCCATCTCCAGGGAGGCCCTGTCCCTCGTGTTCCGCGATGCTGACACCGCCGGCCTTGAGCCCGATGCTCGCCTGACGGCCATGTGGCTCTGGACCCTCTCGGCCGGCTCATCGGGGAACGACGGAGCCGTCGGGTCGGAAGAGAGCGAGGACGAGGAGGACGAGGAGGCGACCACCGGATCACCCAGGGGCGGCGGGTTCAGCCTGGAGTTCGACGCCGCCCGGAAGATCGCCCAGGGCCTCGGCGCCCATCTGGAAGACCTCCGCTCGGTCGTCGAGGTCAAGGGGAAGATGGCCCGGCTGCTCCCCGTCTCCGAGCGTTCCCGATTCCTCCTCGGCAAGGACAACGGCCGGGCGTCGGCGGCTCCCGGCAAATCGAGGAAGGCGAGGACGGGCTTCCTGCCCGGGATGGCCGATGAGGTGGCCGAGGCCCATCGGGAGTCGGGCTCGATGGAGGACGGTGGACCGCTCACGCTCGGCGTGACGGCGCTCGACCGGGTCCACCAGGCGATGTTGCTGTTCGGCTCGGGCCGGGCCGAGGCGATGAGGCGGTTCCTGGTCGAGGACGGGGCCGGGAACGAGGCCCGCTTCTGGAAGCTCGCCCAGTCTCTCTCCGCCCTGTACCCGACCGGCACCGAGGAGAAGCGCTGGGTCGATGGCGTCCTGGCCCGCAAGAAGGGGCTCGGCTTTTGAGGAAACCCTCCCCCCGGCTGATAGAATGGGCACGGAGTGGGAAACTTGCGATGCCCTCCTGACCTGCGAGAGGAGCGGCGATGGCGATGGACGAGACGGCCCACATGAAGTGGATCACGGTTAACCCGGCGATCTTCGGCGGCAAGCCGATCATCCGGGGCCGGAGGCTGGCGGTGGAGCATGTCCTGGGGATGCTCGGGGCTGGTGACTCACTGGAGACGATCCTCGAAGGTTATCCCTGGCTGGAGGCGGAAGATATCCGGGCGTGCCTGGTCTACGCTCGCCGCCTGGTTGGGAGCGAACGGGTCGAACCGCTCGTACTGGGATCGACCCCATGAAGCTTCTGGTCACGACCCGAAGGAGGAGGCCATGGCTGTGGTAACGATCGACCTGCCCGAGGAGACCTTCCCCGGCCTGGGCGAGACGCCCGAGGCGTTCGTCCGGGAGATGCGCCTAGCCGCGGCCATCTTCTGGTACGCGCGCGGTCAGATCTCCCAGGGCAAAGGGGCCGAGATCGCGGGCCTGAAACGGCGAGAGTTCATCGAGGCGCTCGGCCGCGCCAGGGTGGACGCGATCCAGATCACCGAGGAAGCGTTGCAGGAGGAAGTCGAGCGTGATCTCCAGGCGCGTCGTGAACGCCTCGCCGCTGATCTACCTGACTCACGTCGGGCTCCTTGAGGTGCTCGACGAGCCCGGAGTGCCCGTTGTGGTCCCCGACCGCGTCCTCGCCGAGATCGGGTTCCGCGGCGCGACCGACCCGGCCGTCATCGCCGTCGGTGCGTCGCCGTGGATTCAGGTCGTGCCGACCCCGCCCATCCCGAAAGCGGTCCTGGATGGGGGCCTCGATCCGGGTGAATCCGCCGTCCTCGCCGTCGCCCTGGAGCGGCCCGGATCGTTGGCCATCCTGGACGACCTCGCCGCTCGCCGCTGTGCGTCCTCGCTGGGGCTCTCGGTCCAGGGCACGCTCGGGCTCATGGTGGTCGCCAAGCGAATCGGTCTGATCCCGGAAGTTCGCCCCCTGATCGATCGATTGAGACAGGCGGGGCTCTACATGTCGCAGCCACTGGCCGAGCGAATCCTGAGGGCCGCGGGAGAGTAGGCTTCGCGGAATCCTCAGTCACGAGTGGGGCAAGCCTCCAACGCCGGAACCGATCTCATGAAACTCAAGCCCTGGTATCACGTCATCCAGCCTCGCGAGGACCTCCGCGAGGGCAAGCCGCTGGACGCCTCCGAATTCGCCGCCCACCTCGACAAGGTCCGCGACAAGGTGGCGCCCCGGGACTATCAGGACCCCGTCCGGTTCTTCGATCGGACCTACCTGACCCGGAACCTCCGGGATCTCGCCGCCCAGGCGGTCCGCCGGCTCTCCGGCGTGACGGTCGAGACCTCGGCGGTCTTCAACATGGCCACGCAGTTCGGCGGCGGCAAGACCCACGCTCTGACCCTGCTCTACCACCTCGCGAATGGCGGACCGGCCGCGAAGGGATGGCAGGGCGTCCGGGCGATCCACTCGCACCTGTTCCACGGCAACGACCTCGACCTCGATCCCGATGCGGTGACGTGGCCGCGGGCGCTGGACATGAACGACCGCGCGCTGCGTAACGTCATCGTGAGCGTGACGAGTGCGGACAAGCGTCCGCGCGATGGCAGCAATCGAGCCACCGGCTTCCTGATCACGGCCGCCTCGGAGATCATGGCGATCCTCTCGCTGGCTTCCGGTCGCGAGGACCTGCGCCGCCGCATTGCCCGCATCATCATTGGCC